>JADZBY010000455.1 GCA_020851855.1 Anaerolineae bacterium | reverse complement strand
CGGCGCGGGCAGGCGCGGGCATTGGAACGGCATCGTGATGCGGCGCGCCATTGTCTAATCCCACGAAGGGCCGTACAATGGGCATATGATCGCGACAGCATTCATAGCAAGCATTCCGTGGAGGCTTACACCGTGTCATTCTTAATGCTTGCCAGGGCAGAGCCAGAAGCGCGCGCACTCTTGCAGCGTGCCCTGCGCGCCCGGTACGGCATCCGGCCTGTTCCGGTGGAGAGCGTGCGCCTCTTTATGCTTGGCGTGGGGCGTGGGCCGCTCGGCCTGCCGCTGCGTGTCGAGATGACGCTGAGCTTCGTGGGGATCACGCACTGGCGGCTGGACCGGCAGGAAAAGCTGCTCGGTGTGACCATCCGCCGCGTGGTGGAGAGCTTCGACAGCGGCAGCGTGTTTCTCACATCGGGCAAGCGCATCACCGGCCAGACCGATCCGCTCGTGCTGGCCAGCTACCGGCGGCGGCTGTGGGCGTCGAACGCCCTGTTTCTCACCCCGCTGACCGGCGAGCACGTCACGCTGAAGATGGCGGGCGAGCGCGCCATCCAGGCCATCCCCGAATCGAACCCCGACGACGTGGCCACGCTGACCTTTCATCCCGATGATACGCTCGCCCAGGTGGACGTGCAGCGCTACCGCCCGCAAGACCAGCGCACGGTCACGTTCAGCCTGTGCCCGGAAAACGGCTTGCAGACGGTGAACGATGTTGTCCTGCCGGCGCGCGTGGCCTACCGGTGGGCAGACGGCCCCGGCGAGACGTACTATGTGAAGGGTGCGGACCTCAACCCGCGCATTCCCCTCACCGAGTTCACCATGCAGCCGACGGCCTGACACTGCCCCTGCGCCCCGTCCCCTGCCCATGCCGAGCCGCCGCTTGGACGCCGATGTCACAACGGCGAATTGCGCTGCGGCTCGATTCATCCCATAATGGCGGTTACAGCATCCTCGTGTCAGCGTCATCGCGCTCAGGTTTTCTGGCGCTGGACCTCGGACCGGACCGCCTGTAGACGGGAGGCAGGAATGCGACTCCGCAACCGTGAGAAGCGGCGTACCCATGCGCCGATCATGCTTCTTGCCGGTATCGTTGTGCTGGCCGTGGTGGCCGGTGCAGGGAGTGAGGCCATCGGCGCGCTGGCGCAGGGGCGGGCCACACCGACGCCCATCTCCGGCGTCCCCGAACCGGGGCAGACCGGAGCGCTGCTCTTCGTCGGAGAGCGGGACGGCCAGTTTGACCTGTACCTGGCCGCACCGGATGGCAGCGGCGAGCGGCAGCTCACCTTTGGCCTGGACGCCGTGTATCCCGCCTGGTCGCCGGATGGTCGGCGCATCGCCTTCACCGCCGGCACAGACGCCAGCGACATCTACGTCATGAACGCGGATGGCTCTGGGCTGCACAACGTGACCAACAGCCCAGGCAACGAGCGCGCGCCGAGCTGGTCGCCCGATGGAAATCAGCTGGTATATGCCACGGATACCGGCGGCGACTCCGCGCTGTACTTCGCCTTCGTCGAGAGCGGCGGCGCGTTCCTGGTGGAGACGGGCGGCGCATCCGCCGATTGGCCGTCCTGGTCGCCGGATGGCAAGCAGATCGCCTTTTATGCCGACCGGGAGCAGGGCCAGGGCATTTATCTGCTGAATCTCAGCCCGTTCTCCGTCCGGTTCATTGCCGAATCGAACCTGCCCTACACCGCCTGGTCGCCGGACGGCAAGCGGCTTGCCTATGTCGCGCAGGCCGGCGGCTCGGACGACATCTACGTGTTCGATCTGGCGCGGAACCGGCGCGCCCAGCTGACGCGCGGGGATTCCTCGGACATCACGCCGTCCTGGTCGCCGGATGGGATGCGCATCCTGTTTAGCTCGGACCGGGATGGGACGTACCGGCTGTATAGCATGGCCGCGGATGGCAGTGACGTGCGGGCGCTTGGCAGCGCCGGGCCGAGGTACGACCCCCGGTGGTCGCCGTTCGCCTGGTACGCGGTCGCCCTGATGCCCACGCCGACGCGCGGCAAGACGCCGTGGCCGTCGAATACGCCCGATGCGTTGCTGATGCAGCCGTCGCCCACGTCCTTCGCCGCCGAGCCAACGCTCACGCCCTTTGTCGTCGAGCCAACGCCCACCATCTTCACGACCGACGAGCCGCCGCCGACGCCCGCCTCGTCAGCGACGCCGGCCCCGACGCGCCCGACGGCGACCGATATCCCCATCACGCCCACCACGCCGCCCGATGCGTTGTGTGTCGCGATAGTGCCGCCTGGCGGTGAGGCCCCGGTGCGCACCAGCGCCTCGCCGGACGGCAACCGCATCCTGAGCGCGCGCGAGGGGCAGTGGATGCACGTCTTCGAAGTGCGGATGGTCGATGGACAGGCGTGGTATCGTGTCGTGTTCCGGGTGCAGGGCATGAGGGTCTTCGGCTGGGCGCTGGCGGCGCAGGTCGAGAGCCTGGACGCGGTCGCCGGACCGTGCCCGGCCCCGGAAGCGCCCGCCGGAGCCGTTACGGAAGAGGCGACCGAAGCTGCAACGGAAGCCGCCACCGAAGCGGTGATCCCGCCGAGCGCCACCCCGATTCCCACGCGCCTGACGAATACGCCGACGCGCACTGCCACGCCGGAGCCGAGCAATACGCCGCCCCCGACGAGCGCCAGCCGCTTCACCCGCACGCCGACCCGCACGCCGATCACCACGCCCACCGTGACGGCGACGCCGACGTGATCGGCGTGGCGCACATGCAAGGCCGGGCGAGGCCTGCCTCGCCCGGCCTTCATTCTTTTCATCAAAATTTCACGAAATTCGCATGAAGGAAGGGCCTCATGGCAATGTTTCCTCGTTTATAATAGCTTTACACAACAAAGCCTGATGTTGTTTCCTCTCCCACCGATCCAGGCACAGGAAGACAACCGAGATGGACAAAGCGCGGATTCTCGTGCTCGAAGACGACGAAGGGCTGTTGATGGGCGTGCGCGACATGCTCCAGATCGAGGGCCACGCTGTGCAGACGGCGACCAACGGCCAGGAAGGGCTGGAGATCATGCGCTACGGCGAGTTCCCGCCCGACCTGATCATCTCGGACATCATGATGCCGGTGATGAACGGCTATCAATTCCTGGAAGCCGTCCGGCAGGTCGAGCACTGGGCGACCATTCCCTTCATCTTCCTGACGGCGAAGGGTGAAAAGCAGGACGTGCACGCCGGCAAGCTGATGGGCGCGGACGATTACGTCATCAAGCCGTTCGAGGCGCGCGATCTGGTGGTGGCCGTGCAGTCGAAGCTGCGGCGGCAGCGGGAGATCAATCACGCCCAGAGCGCGGTCATCGCGGACGTGAAGCAGCGCAT
>JADZBY010000454.1 GCA_020851855.1 Anaerolineae bacterium | reverse complement strand
TCGCCATCGAAGCGCACGCCCTCGGCTGCGAGAAGCTCGCGTTGCATGTCGGGCACTTCCCAGTCGCGGGTGCTGATCTTGCGCTGGGAGTTCACCACGCGGTACCACGGCACGCCGGAATTGGCGGGCAGCCGGGCGAGCGCCTGCCCAACCATGCGCGCCCGGCGTGTGTAGCCCAGCGCGCTGCCGATCCAGCCGTAGCTGGCGACTTTGCCCGCCGGGATGCGCCGCACCAGCGCATAGACCTGCGCCTGGAATCCGTCGGAATCGCTGGGCATCGTGTTTTCCCTTGCGCTAACTCTCACCCCCGGCCCCTCTCCACGCTCGCCACCCCAGCGGGGACCCCGTCGGCGTAGACAGGGGGGACAGACTGGCCGTGTCGGTGCGGTTTCCCCCTCTCCATGCTGTACTCAGCATGGAGAGGGGGTTAGGGGGTGAGGACAATCCCTCGGTTATTTCTCCCTAGCGTGGCACGCTATGGTGGCGGCGGCAGCGCGCTTCGTAGCTCTCTTCCGCCCCGATCATGATGATCGGATCGTCGTAGCGCGCCGGCTGGCCGTTCACCAGGCGTTGCGTGCGGCTGGCCTCGTCGCCGCACACCACGCAGATGGCATGCAGCTTGACCACCTCTTCCGCCGCGCACATCAGCCGCGGAATCGGCCCGAACGGCTCGCCCCGGAAGTCGAGGTCCAGCCCGGCCACGATGACCCGCACGCCGCGCGCCGCCAGATCATCGACCAATCCGATCAGATCGTCGCTGAAAAACTGGGCTTCGTCAATGCCGACCACAGTCGTATCGGGCTGGAGACGGGCGCGGATTTCGGCGGCGCTGGCGCAGGCGTGCCCTTCGATGTCCTGCCCGTTGTGGGACGTGACCCGGCCCACCGCGTAGCGCGTATCGATGACCGGCTTGAACACCTGCACGTTCTGTTTGGCGATTTGCGCCCGCCGCACGCGCCGGATCAGCTCTTCGGTCTTGCCGCTGAACATGCTGCCACAGATCACCTCGACGCGCCCGTGATAGTGCTTCATGGACGACGGAAAAGCCTTTCAGTGCCTCAAAGAAATTCCACGCAAGTCGCGAAAAAAGCACGCTGGCGGGCGGGCCAACGTGCTTTTCCTGGTAACGAGCCGGTTCAGGCGTCAGGACTGGACGACGGGCAGCTCGTAGCCGCGCGCGCGCAGCTTCTTTTTGATGTCGGTGAGGACCTTGCGCCCGATGCCGCGAATATCGACGATGGACTCATCGCCGTCTTTTTCGAGCTTGTCGATGAACTGGCCCGCCGTGCTGATGCCGTTTTGCGCCAGCAGCTCAATATACTGGCGGCCAATGCCCAGCTCGGAGAGCAGGAAATCGGGCGAGCCAACGGCTTTGGTGGCCTGGTCCGCGGCGATAGTGGTGCGCACTTCGAGGCGCTTCATGAAGCGGTCCACGCGCCCTTCGGTGTCGACGATACGCTGCTCGCCGGTGTAGAAGGGGTGGCAATTGGAGCACACGTCTACCTGAAGCGTCGGGCGGGTCGCGCCGACGGTCCAGGTACGCCCGCACGCTGCACAGGAGACCTTGGCATCGGGATACCAGGTCGGGTGAATCTTCTCGCGCATGTGTTCACTTTCCCTTGCGCGACGGCCCGCCCTGCCCCACACGGGCAGGCGAGTAGCGTCGCGGCTTCGTTCACAGTGTTCGTTGTTGGCTCAATCAAACGAGCGCGGTGCGCCGCAATGGGCGTGGGCGGGCGCTCAGGCTTCGGTCGGTTCCGCCGGAGCCTCTGCCGGGACCGGCTGGCCCGGTTTTTCGGGGCGCACGGAAATCACCCGCTTGCCGCCGCGCGCGTACTCGAAGGTCACGTAGCCTTGCGCCGTGGCGAAGATGGTGAAGTCCTTGCCCTGGTCGGCTCCGACGCCGGGAAAAAACTTGTTGCCGCGCTGGCGTACGATGATGTTGCCGGGGATGACTTCCTCACCGCCAAAGCGTTTGATGCCCAGGCGTTGGGAGTTGCTGTCACGACCGTTGCGGCTCGAACCGCCGCCTTTTTTGTGGGCCATGTGTTAATTCCTCAGTTCGACTCTACAGACCGTTTACGGCGTCGATATGCAGGCGGGTGTACGGCTGGCGATGGCCGCGGCGCTTGCGATAGCGCAGGCCGGGGCGGTATTTCCAGACGAGGATCTTGGGCGCGCGGTAGTGTTCCACGACCGTCGCCTGCACCGAAGCGCCCTCGACCAGCGGATGGCCAATGTGCGGCTGGCCGCCATCCGGCACGACGAGCAGCACATCGCTCAGGTTGATCGACGTGCCCGGCTCTACGGCCATCTTGTCCACGTCGATCACGGCTCCGGGCACGGCGCGGTACTGCCGACCGCTGACCCGTACAATGGCATACATGGGAGATTCTCCAATCTTCGCTTTTCGCCGCGCAGAACAGCCCGCAAGCGCTCTGGCGGGGAAAATTGGCGAAAGGGCTGAAAATGTTCACCGTTCGTTCAGGCCGGGCCATTATACTTGATGGGCCGTGTCACCGTCAATGCGGTTTTTGGGCAGGCGCATGACGGCCCTCAGCGCGAGGGGCTGAAGACGGGCGCGTGTTACCGGTGTAACAGGCATGTAGCATTTTTAGAACAGGGATAGGCCCATTAGTAGGTTATGTGGGCATAAAATCGCGTTCCCACCCGCCTAATAGGGGGTAAATTTGCAACATGGGATTGCTATTTACGGACCTGTCCCGTATGATATGCGCCATCTGTTCATGAGCGCGAGAGCGTGTATGAGTCCCGCCTGCAAGGGACCGGCGACGGTTCCTGAAATTCGGCGCGCGCGGCCCAGGCGCTTTGCCCGGCCAGCGACCGCCTTGCCCCACCGTTAGCGTGGCGTTTCCTCTTGCTCCGTCTTTGGCCTCAAGCCGGACGAGACAAGGGTGAAAGTCGCCCTGCGAACGCGAAAAGCGCAACGGTGGCGACTTTTTTGTTGTCTGGTGTCCGGTGGCAATACGCGGCGGAAGACCCGCCCGATGTGAGGTCAAAGAAAAGAGGCGAATGACGGCACTTCCTCAGCAGCGGACTGAGCTGACCGAGCTTCAGCAAACCAACGTCTTTCACCGGGAGTTGGCTCCGGCCCTCCCTTTTGTCATTGCCCTCCCCGAGGGCTTCGAGATCAGTGACGGGCGTCTGTTCCAGGATGGCCTGGACCTCATGGCGCTGCTTGAGACGCCGGTGGCCGTGAACGGTCACCTGGAGCGTCCGGCGACGCCTGCCTACGTGCGGCGGCTGGCCCGCCCGCGCGACAATTTCCAGCGCTTGTACGACTGGTTCGCCGCGTCCAGGGCGGCGCTCAACTATCCCGGCGATCTGCTGGTCGCGTACGCCAGCAAGGCGAACCCGTCCGAGCCGGTGGTGCGCACCCTGCTGCGCGCCGGGGCGGCGTACGAGTGCTCGTCGGCCTTCGACGTGGACATCGTGCGGCACGCGCTCGCCCAGGGCTGGATCGACCGCGAGCGCACCATCCTGGCCAATGGCTTCAAGATTCCGGCCTATGCGTCGCGGCTCATCGCGCTGCGCCGAGACGGCTTCGAGCACGTGATCCCGGTCTTCGATGACCTGGAAGAGATCGCGCCCTTCGCGGCGAGCGGCCTGAGCTTTGAGGTCGGCCTGCGCTCCCGCACGGACGCCGACTGGGCGAACCGTTTCGGCCTCAGCGCGGCGGACATGGAAGAGGCGGCGGCGCGCATCGCGGCCAGCGGCAACCTGACGCTGACCACGTTCCACGCTATGCAGACCGTCTCGGCCAGCCGGGGCCTGCAATATCACGCCGCGCTGGTGCACAGCGTGCGCCGTTACGCCGCGCTGCGCCGCCTCGTGCCCACCCTGCACCGCTTCGACCTGGGCGGCGGGCTTCCGGCGCGCAACTCCGGCATGGATTTCCAGGACTGGATGGACCAGACGTTGGCCGCCATCCTGGCCGTGTGCGAGGAAGAAGGCGTGCCCGCCCCCGACCTGATCATCGAGTCGGGGCGCTATCTGGTGCAGAACCACGCCGCCAAGCTGTTCCGCGTGGTGAAGACGCGCATGGGCGATGACGGCGTGGCGTACTACATGCTCGACGGCAGCATCATGAGCAGCTTCCCGGATGCCTGGGCGCTCGGCGACCGTTTCACCGTGCTGCCGGTCAACGGCTGGGATCGCCCGCTCGCGCCGGTGCGGCTGGCCGGGCTGACCTGCGACCATGACGACGTGTACCCGACCCGCCAGATGGACGAGACGCCGCTCATGCTGCCCGCCATCGAGCCGGGAGAAGAGCTGATCGTCGGCTTCTTTGACTGCGGCGCGTACCAGGAAACGCTCGGCGGGCGTCAGGGCGCAAAGCACTGCCTGCTGCCCGAAGGCCCGGACCTGATCCTGGACGAAGACGAGGACGGCGCGTGCGATCTGGACTACGCGCCCGGCCAGACCGCCGCCAGCGTGCTCAGCAAGCTGGGGTATACGCTGTAACGGCTGTTATGAACTCAGAGCCTCACCCCCCAGCCCCCTCTCCACGCGGAGTACCGCGTAGAGAGGGGGAGCAGCGCAGGTTCGCTCCCCTCTCTACGGCTGCCGGGGTCCCCGCTGGGGTGGCAGGCGTGGAGAGGGGCCGGGGGTGAGGTGTGTGCGTTGAAGTCCCCTTTCTGGGCCATATCTGTCGCTCGAAGTGCATAATACTCTGTAGCGGTAACGCTACAACTGCACACCCATCCTGACGCTGCCCCAGGCGCACACCTGGGGCGGTCCGTTTTCTGCCTCAGACGACTACGCACCGCGCCTCGACTTTCGCTACACTCATACACAGGATGGAACGTGGTGTAACTGACGAAGGGACGACGCGGCATGTTGTACGTGGGGTGTGCGATCTGGACCTATGACGGCTGGGTGAAGATCCTGTTCCCACCAGGCCTGCCGAAAAACGAGCGGCTGCGCGAATACGCCCGCCGCCTGACCGCTGTCGAGGGCAATACGACGTTCTACGCCTCGCCCTCGCTGGCCACTGTGCAGCGCTGGGCCGACGAGACGCCCGAAACCTTCCGCTTCAGCCCGAAAATTCCACGCGACATCAGCCACGAGTCGCGCCTTTTGGATGCCGAGCCGCAGACCCAGGCGTTTCTGGCGGCGATTCGTGCGCTTGGCCCACGCCTCGGCCCGCTCATGCTGCAACTGCCGCCCGCTTTCGGGCCGAGCTGGCTGGACACGCTGCGCGAGTACCTGACGCGCCTGCCCGACGACGTGCGCGTCGCCGTCGAGGTGCGCCACCCGGAGTGGTTCAACCCGAAGGCGGCGCACGGGGCAGAGTTGGATGCCATGCTCGCGGAAGTCGGCGCGGCGCGCATCGTCTTTGATAGCCGCCCGGTGTACAGCCCGAACACGCCCGATACGATGCGCCAGCGCTCGCGAAAGCCGAAGTTGCCCGTGGTCTTCAGCGCAACGCAGCCCTTTGTCGTGACGCGCTTCATCGCCAGCCCGGTGCTGGGCGAGAACGAAGCGCCGCTCAACGAGCACGTGGCGCACGTGGCCGATTGGCTGCGCGAAGGGCGCGACGTGTTTTTCTACGTGCACTGCCCGCAGGACGAGTACACGCCCGGCATCGCCCGCGACGTGTATCACCGCGTCGCGGCGCAGGTCCCGCTGCCCACGCTGCCCTGGGATGCGCTTGACGCGGGCGAAGAATCCGAAGGCGACGCCCCGGCGCAGCTGACGTTGTTTTGAGAGCGGGTTGGTCCCTGCCCCTCTCTCCCAGGGGGCGAGAGGGGAGAAAAACAGGACGACGCCCGTGTTCTGCTCCCCTCGCCATGAGGGAGAGGGGCCGAGGGTGAGGGTAATCGCATCACACGCAATCATTGCCGCCCCGCGCTGAAGCACGGGGCTTAGATTACCAAGCCCTTCGGGCTACGATACTGTCTTCAGTCCGAAGGGCTTCGTAGGTTCAGCCCGGTCGCTTCAGCGC
>JADZBY010000453.1 GCA_020851855.1 Anaerolineae bacterium | reverse complement strand
CCCAGACCGACGCCTTCTTCCTGGACCAATTCGCCAACATGAAGAAGACGGAAGAGGACATCCCCGGCGCTCGCATCTGCACTGCGCCCGCGCCCGGCGTGCACACCTGGGTGGGCGCATTCGGCGTTGGTGTGTCTGCCGACTCGCCGCACCCGCAGGAAGCCTTTGACTTCCTGGCGTGGCTGGCAGGCCCGGTCGCGCAGCGCAACTTCGCCATCGGCGGCGGCAGCACCCCTCGGGTCAGCATCCTGACCGACGCGGCGCTCATCTCCGAGCACCCGACGACCATGGGCGCTTTCCCGACCCTGATGACAGTCCTCAAGCACACCGCCGACGCGAACTTCTACCCGAACTACCTGTTCGTCCCGCAGGGCGGCAAGATCTACGAAGAGATGACGACCTGGTACTCGACGGCGGCGTCCGGGACGATGCCCATCGAAGAAGCCATGCAGAACATGGCGGACGCCATCACGAATGTCTGCGGCGGGCCGTGCGAAGTCGCCAACGAAGCGCTCGGTGAAGGCTACCACCCGACTCCGATGCCCTTCGATTACGACGCCTGGCTGGCCACCAAAGAATACGACATCAGCCAGTGGATTGAGATGCAGAAGTAAGGGGACGGGGACGGCGCGTTCCGTGCGCTGTACCGGCCTTTTGTGAAGCGGCGAGGTGCGAGGTGGAGCGTCCTGTCTATCGGGCGCTCCATCTCCACCGCCTGAACGTGCAAGCATGTCGGGCCAGACCGACTCCGGGGCGCGAAAGGGAAATCGTTTATGACCGGTCAGATCGTTACCCAGGGCGTGCACCGTCCGGACCTTGCCCAGGCCGGCAGCGCGCCGCGACGTGGGCGAATCTCGGAGCTGACGTATGCCTGGCTGCTGGTGCTGCCCGCGTTGATCCTGCTGCTGATCTTCGCGATCATCCCTCTCGGTTATGCCATCAACGTCTCGTTCCGTTTTGCAGACCTGACCAGCCCGCGCGGTGTGGCCGAGTGGGTCGGGCTGGAAAATTTCCGCTTTGCGCTCAACGACCAGTTCTTCTGGGACTCCATCCAGCGCACGCTGATCTTCGCGGTATTTGCCGTCGGCATTGAGATGGCGCTGGGCATCGCGCTGGCCTTTTTGCTGCACAGCCAGCGCTGGTTCAAGGGCATCGCGCGCAGCCTGTTCATCTTGCCGCTGGCCATTTCGCCCTATGCCGTCGGCTTGATCTGGCGCTACATGTACCACCCGGACTTCGGCGTCTTCAACCAGCTTGTCTCCGCCGTGGGCATCCCGGAGCAGAACTGGCTGAGCAACCCCGGGCTGGCCATGGCGAGCATCATCGCCTTTGACGTGTGGCAGTGGACGCCGTTCGTCGCCCTGATCACGCTCGCCGGGCTGCAAGCGCTGCCCAAAGAGCCGTTTGAGGCGGCGCGGCTGGACAACGCCTCGACGTGGCGTGTGCTGCGCACGCTGACTTTTCCCATGCTCGCGCCGGTGCTGACGCTGGTGCTCGTCTTGCGCGCCATGGACGCCGTGCGCCTATATGACCCGGTCATCTCGCTGACGGCTGGCGGGCCGGGGACCAGCACCGAAGTGCTCACCTATTACCTGTATCGCCTGGGATTGAAATTCTTCCGCGTGGACCGGGCCAGCGCCATGGCGCTGCTGTTCCTGTACGCGACGGTGGTGTTCACCGGGCTGGCGCTGCGCCGTTTTATGCGCCAGATCGCGGAACGCTCGCAGGCAAGCTCGTAAGCGTCATCCAGCCTATTTGGAGCACAGGTCATGCAGTCACGTTCGATCACGCCGGGAGTCCTGCTGCGCCACGCCCTGATCATTGTGGTGCTGATTGTCTTCCTGTTTCCCATTTACTGGATGCTCATGACGTCCCTCAAGCCTGCCGAGGATGTGATCACGCGCCCGCCGACATGGGTGTTCACGCCGACCTTCGACAACTATACGTATGCTTTTGAGAAGGCGAACTTTGGCCTGTTCATCCGGAATACGCTCATTGTGGCGTCGCTTTCGACGACCCTGGTGATCGTCTTCGGCTCGCTGGCGGCGTACAGCTTTGCCCGCTACAACACCGGCGACGGCCACGTGATGTTTTTCATGCTCACCACGAAGATGATGCCCGCCATCGCCGCCCTGATGCCCTTCTTCCTGATATTCAGAGACGTAGGCCGGACGCCGGTCGGGCAGGCGCTATCTATCGGGTTAGACAGGCCCGGCGCGCTGGTCATCTCGTACACGGTCTTCAACCTGCCCTTCGCCATCTGGTTGATGCACTCGTTCTTCCAGGACATCCCACGCGAGCTGGAGCATTCGGCGCGGCTGGACGGTTACGGGCGGCTGGCAGTCTTTCGGCGCGTGGCGCTGCCGCTCGCCGCGCCGGGCATCGCCGTGACGGCCATTTTCTCGCTGATGTTCTCTTGGAACGAGTTCCTGTTCGCCTACGTGCTGACCGGCGACAAGGCGCGCACCATCAACGTGGGCATGTCAGGCTTTTTCACCACGCAGGGCATCCTGTGGGGGCCGATGGCGGCGGCGGCGGTGGTGTGTGTGCTGCCCACGCTGCTGGCGGCGCTCGTTTTGCAGCGCTACATGGTGCGCGGCCTCACCTTTGGCGCGGTGCGCGGCTGACGCGGAAGGCGATACGGGGGACGACGACTCATGACACTCTCTGAAGCCTGGGATCGTATGTTCTGGTCGGCCATCATCACCGTGTTCATCGGCGTGGTCTGGATTCGCTTCCTGGAAAGCGCCATCGGGCCGTGTGACGGGCCGGGCTTGATCGTCGCTCTGGCGGCGGGTATCACGTTCTTCGGCGTCGGCTGGCGCAATGCGGCGCGCAAGAAGAGCGAGGCGAACGCAGACACCTCTGAGACGAAGGACGCGCTGTAAACCATGCTAGAGCTACGCTCCGTCACCAAGAAGTATGGCAGGAAGACGGCTGTCCAGGACATGACCATCGAATGCCAGACCAACGAGTTCGTGGTCATCTTCGGCCCGGCTGGCGCGGGGAAAAGCACGACGCTGAACCTGATCGCGGGCATCACCGAGCCGACCGTCGGCGGGGTGTATGTGAACGGCCACCTGATGAACGGCGTGCCGCCCGAACACCGCAACATGTCGATGGTCTTCGAGAATTATGCACTCTATTCGCACCTGTCGGTGTTCGACAATCTGGCCTTTCCGCTGCGCGCGCGGCGCTTGAGCCAGACCGACATCCAGCACAAGGTGCGCGAGATCGCAGAGATCTTGCAGATCACCCAGCTTTTGGAGCGGCGGCCCGGCTTTCTGAGCGGCGGCCAGCGCCAGCGCGTGGCGCTGGGCCGGGCGCTGATCCGCGATGCAGACGTGTACCTGCTCGACGAGCCGATCTCACACCTGGACGCCAAGCTGCGCCACCGGATGCGCGGCGAGTTGAAGGCGCTCTGCCAGCGCAAGCAGGCCACCGTCGTGCATGTGACGCACGATTACCGTGAGGCAATGTCGCTCTCGCAGCGCATCGTGGTGCTGAACAAGGGCCATGTGATGCAGTTTGGCACGCCGCAAGAGGTGTATCACACGCCCGCCAACGAGTTTGTGGCCAGCTTCGTGGGCGAGCCGCCCATGAGCTTCCTCGACGCGCACTTCGTGGCTGAGCCAACGCCCGGCCACCTGGTGGTGACCGGCACGGAAGCCCAGCCGGTGCACGTCATCCTGAGCGAGAGCGCGGCGCAGATTTTGCG
Organism: Anaerolineae bacterium; assembly: GCA_020851855.1. GTDB lineage: Bacteria > Chloroflexota > Anaerolineae > Aggregatilineales > UBA2796 > JADZBY01. The sequence goes on along the minus strand of JADZBY010000453.1, from coordinate 668 downwards.
AGAGCGCCCGTTGCCCAAGCTACTGCGCATTGGCGTGCGCGCCACCGACGTCTCGATCCGCACCACGCCGCAGGACGAGCACAACTCGCCTGCCGAGGTGTACGTCGTGGAGACGCTCGGCCACCGCGACATCGTGACGGTCAAAGTCGGGCTGCACCTGGTCAAGGTCGCCGCGCCGTCCGGCATGGGCCTGAACGTCAAGGATACGGTCTGGCTGAACCTCACCCCGCGCACCTATCACCTGTTTGGCGACGAAGCCGCCATCGCGCACCCTGTCCGCGATGCGCACGTGCCCGAAGGAGTCTAAGCATGGCTTCCGTCCGGCTCAAGAACCTGCGAAAGAGCTATGACCGTGGCCGCTCCTGGGCGGTGAACAACGTGACCCTCGACATCGCGGACGGGGAGTTCATGGCCCTGCTTGGCCCGTCGGGCTGCGGCAAATCGTCCACGATGCGCATGATCGTGGGCCTGGAAGAGCTGACATCCGGCGAAATTTACTTTGACGACCGCCTGATGAACCGCGTCCAGCCGCAGGATCGTAACGTGGCGATGGTCTTCGAGACATACGCGCTGTATCCAACGCTGACCGTGTTCGAAAATCTCGCCTTTCCGCTGCGCTCTGCCGGGATGAAGGGCGAAGAGGTCAACAAGCGGGTGCGCGACATCGT
>JADZBY010000452.1 GCA_020851855.1 Anaerolineae bacterium | reverse complement strand
GTTGGGTTGAAGGGGGCGGTGTAGCCGGGGCCGTAGACGTTGTCAACGATGCCGTTGTAGTCGATGGCCTGGCTGAGCGCCTTGCGGAACTCGACATCGCTCATGGGCGCTTTGCTCGTGTTCAGGTACAGGCTGACCGGGCGCTGCGCGGGGATGGCGAAGTCGTAGCCGAAGTTCTCGGGGTCCACGGCGACGAACGTGTTCTGGATGTCGGGGATGAAGTTGCCCGCCCAATCCAGTTCGCCCGTGATCAGGGCATTGTTGACCGCGTCGTTGCCAGAGTAAGCCGGGTAACGGATGCCGTCAATATAGGGCTTGCCTTCCTGCCAGTAGTTCGGGTTGCGCAGGATGGTGTACACCTGATCGGAGTATTCGACTTCGGTGAACGGGCCAGTCGCAACCGGGTCTTCGTTCAGGAAGGTGACGGGGTCTTCGAGCGTGGACCAGACGTGCTCAGGGAGTTGCCACATGCCGCCCAGGACGGTGTCGGCCTGGGTGTAGACTTCCTTGAGCGCGAAGTTGACGGTGTAATCATCGACCTTCTCGACGCCGCTGATGATGTTCCACAGGCCGATACGGTCCAGGGCCGGGAACTGTTGCAGCAGGTTGGCCGTGAAAACGAGGTCATCGGCGTTGTAGTCTTCGCCGTCGCTCCACTTCACACCCTGGCGCACCTTGACGACCAGCGTCATCAGATCGTCGGAGTAGGACACTTCTTCCGCCAGCCACGGGGTCGGCTTGCCGCCATCGGGCGCGTTGAAGAGCGTGAGCTTCTCATACATCATGGTCTGCGTGCCATGACGCGGGCTGGGCGAATAGGGGTTAAAGTTCGGGCCGGGCCAGTTGCCCTGGGGGGATTCGTTGATGGTGACGATGCCACCGCGCGGAATGTCGCCATCCTGGGCAAGGGTGGGGGCTGCGCCTGCTGCCACGAGCGACAGGACCACGGCGAGGAGCAGAACGAGATAGGACTTGCGATGCATATGTGAACTCTCCAAAAGGGACTCTAAGGGACCCAACGACGCAAAGGATACGGACTGCGGTCGCCTGCCGAACGATAACTCTCTTTTGCCCGCACCTCCTCTCATTGTGACGTGGGTTGCATCGGCCTGCAACCTTTTCGTCATTATGATCTTAGAAATTGCCCCGCTGCGATGCCGGAGCAACGAAATGTGCGCACGAAGCCTCTTTATAAGGGTGTGGTCAGCGCCGCCGCGCCCGGACGGCTGGCCAGGCGATTCTCCATGCTGCGCACCGACGCCCGGATGACCAACTCGGTGCTCACCGCCAGCGTCGTGATGGGCCGGTCGGGCTGTTCGGCGCGCCGGCGCAGCATCTCGACCGCCAGTTTTCCCATCCACGTCTTGTGCACACGCACCGTCGTCAGCGCCGGGCTGACCTGGTGGGATACATCCTGATCATCAAAGCCGATGATCGACACGTCGCCCGGCACAGCGCGCCCCAGGTCCCGCACGGCGTTGAGCGCGCCGACCGCCACCTGATCATTGCTGGCCAGCAGGGCCGTGATTTCCGGCGCGCGGCCCAGCAATTCGCGCGCCGCGTCGTAGCCGTTCTCGCGGGTCAGCCCGTTCCGCGTCACGTCGAAGTCGGCGAAGTACGGCTTGCGGATTCCGGACCGTTTCAGGGCGCGGATGTAGCCGGTGCGCCGCTCGTGCAGGCCCGGATAGGAGTCCGGAGCCGTGCCGACCAGCGCGATGCGCGTGTGGCCGCGCTCGATGAGGTAGCGCACCGCCGCATACGCGCCGTTCACGTTGTCAATGACCACGCTGTCGAACAGGTTGCCTTCTGCGTAGCCGTCCACCAGCACGATCGGGATGTCGGAGTGCTGGCGAATCTGGTGGATGGTGTCTTCGACAAACGCGCCCACGATGAGCACACCGTCGATGCGCCGGTCGAGCATCATCGGCGGCCAGGACACCGGGCGGTTGCGCCGGTCCACCTCGATATTGGCAACCATGAGGCTAAGCTGGCTGCGCTGGCATTCCTGTTCGATGCCAGCCTGGATGTAGGAATAGAACGGGTTGACGACGAACGGCTCCCCGACGTCGTGTTTCACGATCATGCCGACGACGGAGAGGGTGTGATGGCCGAGGGTAGCGCGCGGGGGCCTGTAGCCGAGCGACTGCGCCGCTTCCAGGACACGGGCGCGTGTTTCGAGCGCGACGTGAGGTCGGTTGTTAAGGGCCTGGGACGCCGTGCCCATAGACACACCGGCCAGGGCGGCGACATCACGCAGGGTAATCGTGGAAGGCGTCAAACGTCTGCTCATCAAAGCCTGAATTGTTCACACAAAACTGTTCGACGTTTCAGGACTTTCAGGTTCAAGTTTCGAAATAACGATACCCTGAAAGCGCTCTCATGTCAAGCGTCTCACATTTTGCCTTCGCTTACCCGCGGTTCTACCGGGATAGATTCATACGCCGGCGTGGGCGCGATCCGGCTTACCGTGCGCCGTTCCAGGCGCGGATGGCGCGCCGCACCGGGACACCGGCTGCTGCTGGCCACAGGCTGGAAGCGCTTGCAGCGGGCGGCGCGCGGCCCGGATTTTGCCCTGAGAGGTCTTCCCGGTATACGATTCAAGCACAGCAGGGACCGGCGATGGCCATGCATAGGATCGCTCCGGGGTAACAACGCCGCACAACGACGGTACGAGGGAGTATGCACGCCTGGGTTGAGCGCCTCGCCCAAGCACAACACGCGCTATGCACCGCCAGGACCGCCGAGGATGTTTTTCTCGCGCTGGACGACACGCTGCGTTGGCTGTTCGGACCGGGGCCACAGATCGACATCGTGCGCGAGACGAAGCCGCTCAAACCGCATCCGGTCGCCTCGGAAGCCATCGCCGAGTCAGGGCTGCGGCTCTCTCCGGATGGCACGCAGGCGGTCATCCCGATGCTTGCCGAAGAACAGGCCTTTGGGCTGGTCAGCATTCGCGGCTCGCGCACGCTGGAAGAAAAGGACGTGGGCATAGCGGCGCTGCTGGTGGGGCGGGCTTCCGGCAGGCTGGCGCATCTGGCCTGGCCCGCCGACCCGTACGTCTTCCGTGGGCTGGTCGAAAACGCCAACGTGGCCATCGACGTGGTGAACACCGAAGGCAAGCTCATCTACGCCAACCAGGCCGCCGCGCACCTGTACGGATTCGCGTCGCCCGCGGACATGCTCGACACGGCCATCCGCGAGCGGTACACGCCGGAAGAAAAAGAGCGCGTCTCGGTCCGGCATCTGCCCGCTACGCAGAGAAATGCGGGCTGGATTGAGGATGCCACCCACCGCCACATTGACGGCGCGCCGCTCCCGGTCCGGTTGGCGGTTTTTGGCCTGCCCGATGCGCGCGGCAACTTGATGGGCTATGGCGCGATTGTCCAGAATCTCTCGGAACAACAACGCTTGCTCATCTCGCTTCAAGAAAACTCGCGGCGGCTCCAGGCGGCGGCGGAAGTGGCGCGCGCGGCGGTGTCCAAGCCCGATCTCGACTCGCTGCTGCGGCACGTGGCGGCGGTTGTCCAGCGTTACCTGGCCTTCGACATCGTCAGCCTGGCCCTGCGCGAAGGCGATGCGCTGGTCATGCGGGCGGCGCACGGCGCGAGCGGCCCGCTCGATCTTCCACCGGTCCGGCTGCCGCTCAGCCATGCCAGCCTGAACACGTGGGCGGTGTCCAATGCGCAGCCGGTGCTGTGCAATGACGTAGCCGCCGATCCGCGCTACCAGCCCGTGCCGGAGCTTGCGCAGGTCGCCGCCGAACTGGTGGTCCCGCTGCGGCTGGGCGACCGGATCATCGGGACGCTTGACCTGGAGAGCTTTCGGCCCAATACCTTTCACGCCGACGACATCCCCATCTTGCAGGGCATTGCCGACCAGGTGGCCGGGGCCGTCGAAAACGTCATGCTGTTCACCGCCGAACGGACGCGCCTGCGGCAGCTTGAGGCGCTCAACGCCATCAGCCATCTGCTCGTCGGTACGGTCGACCTGGACACGGTCTGGCCGGAGCTTCACCGCCAGATCGCGCACCTCTTTGACGTGTCCACCTTCTTCGTATCGAGCTACGATGCCGCGACCCGGATGCTGAGCTTCCGGTATCTCGTCGTCGAGGGGGACGTTATCCGCTCGGAGCCGCCTTATCTGCTCACCGGGCTGAGCGCCAGGGTGATCCGCGATAATGCGCCGCTGAATTTTCCCGACCTGCCCGCCCAGGCGGACGCCCTGCGCGCGGATGGCGCAGAGCCGCTGCCTATCGCCGGGCAGGGCATCGTGCGCGCGTGGATGGCCGCGCCGCTGCGGGGGCCGGACGGCGCGCCGGTGGGCTTGCTCAGCGTGCAGAGCCACCGGGCCAATGCATTTGACGAGCGCGATCTGCAATTGCTGGCCACCATCGCCACCCAGGTATCCGTGGTCATGGAAAACGCGCGGCTGATGCACGAGCTGCGCGGCGCTGCCGAACAGCTTGAGGCGCGCGCCCGGCGCATCGAATCCCTGTACCGGCTGGGCGCGCTGATGGCAACATCCCTGGATCGTGGCCAGGTTTTCGCACAGGCGGCGGAAGAAGTGGGCCATGTCTTCGGCGCGGACCACTGCGGAATCACGCTGCTCGATTCAAGCTCTGGCGAGGTCGCCCTCGTGGCGGACCACCCGCCCGGCCTGCTCGGCCCGCTCGCGCTGCCGCTGGAAGGCGATCCGGTAGTCGAGGCGAACCGGCGCGGCGAGGTATTTCTGAGCGAGGACGTGGAGAACGATGCGCGCCTTGCCGGGCGGCGTGGCGCACTTCGTGAACTGGGCATCCGCGCCATCCTTGCCGTGCCGCTGGCCAGCAACAAGCGTTGGATCGGGCAGCTTGGCCTGGATTTCCTGCACGAGCCGCACCACTTCCGCCCGGAAGAAGTCGAGACGCTGCGCGCTATGGCGGCTCAAATCTCGCTGGCGGCGGAGACGACTGATCTGTACGCCAAGGCGCTGGCCGCCAGCCGGCTCAAGAGCGAGTTTCTGGCCACGATGAGCCACGAGTTGCGCACGCCGTTGAACGCCATCATGGGCTACACGGAGATGATCCTCGCCGGAACGTACGGGCCAGTCGAGGACCGGCTGCGCGACCGGCTGGGGCGCGTTTACGACAACGCTCAGCATTTGCTGCGCCTGATCAACGACGTGCTCGATCTGGCCAAGATCGAATCGGGGCGCATCACGCTCGCCATCGAGCCGGTCGCCATTGCGCCGCTCGTGGACAGTGCGCTGCTGTACGTATTGCCCACCGCCGAAGGCAAATCGCTGACGTTTCAGGTCGATCTCGCGCCCGACTTGCCCGACGTGATCGGGGATGGAATGCGGCTGCGGCAGGTGCTCATCAATCTGCTGAGTAACGCCGTGAAATTTACCCGCGAGGGCGGCGTTACGGTGCGCGCTGCGACGTTCAGCGTGCCCACCCGCGACCCGTCGCTGAACATTCCCGAAGGAATCGGGCTGGAAGATGGGCTGTGGATGGCTATCGCCGTCGAGGACACGGGCATCGGCATCGCCAGGGAAGACCACGAGATCATCTTTGACGCCTTCCGGCAGCTTGACGGCTCCGTATCGCGCGAGTATCCGGGGACCGGCCTGGGGCTGGCCATCTCACGGCAGCTCGTGGAGATGCACAACGGGCGCATGTGGGTGCGCAGCGTGCTGGGAGCCGGGTCGACGTTCACCTTCGCGCTGCCGGTTCATCCTGCCGTGACCGACCGGATGCTGGGGCAAAGCAATTAGGGCGTGTCTGCAAACCCTCACCCCCGGCCCCTCTCCCTCATGGAGAGGGGTGAGGAAACCGAGGATTCCCCGTTTTCCCCCCCTCGCTCTGAGGGAGAGAGGGGCCGGGGGAGTGAGGGTCAACGCGAAAACGGACTTTACAGACATACCCTGGTACATCAACTTGGTGAGGATTCCGGGTCGTTTCCCCCTCCCCCATGAACAGGGCG
>JADZBY010000451.1 GCA_020851855.1 Anaerolineae bacterium | reverse complement strand
TACACCCGCACCCCGACGGTCAAGCGTCTCGTGCGCCATCGCGAGATTCGGGAAGGCCACCTTGGCCGCCATGATGGCGCGGCAACCCCACGCCAGGGCAGCCTGCTTGACCGTCGGGGACCCACCGGTGTGCGGCGGTGGCGCGCCGAGAGCAGGGTAGGCGCAGGCGGACGGGCGCAGCACGACGAGGGCGGAGTTCCTGAGCGGCTCGCGGGTGCAGGGCGCAGGTTACGAGGCCACAGGCGCAGCCGATAGCCACCGCAGCTGCCGACAGCACAAGGCCCAAAATGGGTAAGATTTGGGTCAGGTTTTGCACCCTCGACCCGCAGTTTTCGCGAAAAGCACCCCTGCCTCTGTCTGCACGGCGTGTAAGAGAATGGCCCCGTGTACTGCCAAAGTCACCTGTAAGAATTTCAGTCAGAAACACAGTCGAAAGTGACTTTCCTTTAGCCTGTGACTATGACACCATGTCCTTGTCGCATATGAGCGAGGATAACGACCATGATCGGACGCAGAAGTGCTGGCCGAGGGACCACGGCCTTACCATGCTATGCCATTTCCCCGGGCTATCTATTTGGCCGTGTTTCGAATAGACGGGTTGACAGGTTGACACATTGAGTCGCCTAATCTGTCAACCTGTCTACCTGTCACCATGGCGACTGCGGAGACTTCTTCTACGGAGCGTACTATGTCGGAGAGCCTGGGGCCGGAAGATACACAAGGCGAAGGCATGGGCGGCCCTGAAATCGGGAGCAGGCGCGTGATCTACGTGCCGCCCAGCCTCGAGGTCATCGAACAACTAGCGCGTGCCATCTGCCAGCGGCTTGCCGCGACCAACCCCATGCTGGACATCGAAAAGATAACGCGCGAGTTCTCGGCATTCTTGAGCGTTTTGGCGCGGATGCGCGCAAATCGCCTCAACCGAAGTACGTCGCTTGACAGCGAGGGGCAATCTGAATAAGCTGGGTGCATCGCGAATGCAGCGGTGTTGGAACCACCGCTGCACTCTGAGCCGATGCACTACCGCAGATAGCGCACCGACCTCCGACAGACTCTAGCGTGTCGGTAGGCTCCGCGCTACCGAAAGTGGAAGAGGAGTCTGTCATGTCCATCAAGCGCACCGTCGCCCTGTGCTATATCCGCCTGTCCCTCACCAAAACACGTGACGACGAAAACAGCCCGGACCGCCAGAAGGCGAACTGCCTCGAATACTGCACCTTTCGCGGCTGGATACCCGAGTTCTACGAGGATCGCGACGGGCACAAGTCTGGCACGAAAGAAAGCAACCGGCCCGGCTGGATGGCGCTGAAGACCCGCGTGGGAGATCCCGATGTCGTGGCGGTGGTCGCCAACGACCTATCACGCTTCCATCGAAAAGGGTTCCGCATGGGCCAGCTCATCGAGATGTGCAAAGAAGGAGGCCTCGAGCTGGTCAAAGCCGCCGACAAGAAGTCCATTGACGTGAACGACATTACGGCGACCATGTGGGTGATGATGGAAAGCTTGTTCAACGAGTACTACGCCGAGGACATCTCGCGCAAGCAGAAGGACAGCGTTCGATACCGGCGCGCCAACGGCATCGTGGTTGGCCGCGTGCCGTTCGGCACTGTCCGTCCGAGGCGGGACGGCAAGAGCAGTTACCTGGAACCCAGCCCGGATGGCGTCTGGCTGCTGCCAGATGGCAACGAAGTAGAAGGTCGTCCGGATGACTGTCCTGTGGAAGGCGCCACGTGGCGTGGCTATTTCGAGGCCGCTGAGCAGACCATGCGGCTGTTTGCGCTGGGGCTCCATGGTGCGCGGATAATTGCGGAACGGCTGAACCTGGAAGGCTACCGCTTCCGCGATGTGGATGGCAAACCGCGCCTCTTCGACCGCGAGTGCGTACGCAGCATCACGGCGAACTGGCCTGAATACGGCGGCGCGGTACTGGGCAAGAAAGCAATTGGCCGCAGCGCCAAGACAATCACACCCGACACGGTCGTCCTGAACCCGGACCGTGCCGTAATCGACATTGCGCTGTGCCGCCAGGTGGGGCAGGTGCGGATGGAACGCTCGCGCTCGCGCGAACAGCGCAAGCCGGACACCGGCGCGCGGGCGAATAGCTTCATCTTCCCGCTGTCTCAGATAACATTCTGCACCCATTGTGACCAGATAGCCGAAGCACAGGGCGATATGTCTCTACGTTCGCACTTCATCGGCTACGAGGGCGCGCGTGTGCCCCGTTATCGCCATTCCGAACGCCGCCACAAGTGTGCAGCGCGCAACCGGTCTGTGAAAGCTGAAATCCTGGAGCGCGAGTTCGCCAGGCTGGTGTCTGCGCTGGCTGTCAAGCCGGATGTTTCACCCGAAATCACCGAGGTCCTGGCCCAGACCCATCCTCAGCAGCTCTCTGAGGATCGCCGTGCGGAGATCCTCTCTGAGATGGCCCTCTGCAAGCAACGCATCCAGAACGCCGAGAAGCTCTTCCTCATGGCCCGCCTTGACGAGGCGACGCTCAAGCGCCACATCGACGATAACGAACGCCAGATCGCCACCTTGCAGGCTGAGATGAGCGAAGAAGCTCAGCTCCGGCAGATGATTGAGATGACCGCCAGTATGCTTTCCGAGATGGGGAACCGATGGCAGGAATCGAGCAACGAGGACAAACAAGCATTTGCGCAAACCCTGTTCTCTGAACTCGTGTTCAACCTCGACACGCATCAGATCACTGGATTTGCGCTCAAACCCTGGGCCGAACGATTCTTGCAGATCCGGGCGGCTCAGGATGGTGCTGTTTCGTGCCTGGAGGGATTCGAACCCCCGACATCTTGCTCCGTAGGCAAGCGCTCTATCCACTGAGCTACAGGCACAGGTCAATTGTTGACGTGCGCTGATTGTAGCATGGTTAGGGGCGCTGTCAAGGCTGGATCGCCCGGCTCCTGCCCCTTTCCGCAGTGAGACAGCTTTGTGAAATCCGTGCAGGGCGAACTGCGCTAAGATACACGCTGGACCCTTGACGCAGAGGAAGCGGACGATGACCAACCCTGGCGCAATCACTTTCCTGGCGCTGTTCGCAGTTGTGACACTGCTCACTTACCTCGCCATCCGCCGCCGCTGGTTCTCTACCACGCTCAGCGCGATCCTCGGCGGCATCGCCAACGTCGTCTTCTTCGTCCTGTTCTCCCTTTCGCAAGGCGATCCCTTCTCACGGGCGCTCGTCGTGGGCGTCTTCCTGGGCGTGATCTTCACCGGGATGACCGTCGCCATTGCCGGCTATTTCAACGGGACCACCATGCGTCGCGCCGCCCTGACGCCAGCCGAGCCGCCGCAGGACACGCCGCCCGCCGAAAGCGCCTGAGCGCCTGATTCCCGTGGCCTCAACGTAGCCTAACAGAATAGCGGCCCGCATCCGCGTCCCCTTTGGCCCGTGATAGAATCGGGATCAACGATGAGGCTTGGAAGTCAGGATCAGCATGGAGCAGGACACCGCTCGTTCACGTTACGACGATGATCGGGTCCACAGCGACGTAAACAGCCCGCAAACACAGCGCCAGCTGCCACCGCCCGGCGTCATGCCCGGCCAGACCATACCGCACATGCCGCCCCAGCCGCAGCAAGCGCATCCCGTTCCACCCGCCCACGGCCCGGCGCACGCCCCGCAGCAGTATCCACAGCATCCACAGCCACAGTACACCGTGCCGCCGCGTCGTAAACGGCGCTTCACCGGCTCGAACTGTCTGTTATACGCGCTGGCGCTGCTCGTGGGCGGCGGCATCCTATTCACCGTCGTCACGGTGGCCATCATCGCCATCCTGTGGAACTCGTTCAACCGCACGCTCACGGAACGCCTCGACCAGATCGTGCCACAGCAAGCAAACACCTTCCAAACCACCCGAATCTATGACCGGACGGGCAACGAGCTGTGGCAGGTCTTCGACGAAGGCCGCCGCACCCGCATCCGCCTGTCCGAAGTATCGCCCCACGTCATCGACGCGACCATCGCCGTTGAGGATGCGTCCTTTTACGAGAATCCGGGCATCGACTTGCAGGCCATCGGGCGCGCGGGCCTGAACTACTTCTTCGGGACCGAGGCGGGCGGGGCCAGCTCCATCACCCAGCAGCTGGTGCGCAACATCGCCTTCGACTACGAATACCGCACCGAGCGCTCGGCCCGTCGCAAGATCGAAGAGGCGCTTCTGGCGCTGGTCATGACGCGCGAGTATTCCAAAGACGCCATCCTCGAAATGTACCTGAACACGATTTACTACGGGAACGTGGCCTACGGCATCGAGGCGGCGGCGCAGACGTACTTCGGCAAGAACGCGCGCGATCTGACGCTCGGCGAAGCGTCATTGCTCGCCGGACTGCCGCAGTCGCCGGCCAATCTCGACCCGTTCAACCCTGACCCAACCGTGCAGGAAGCGGTGCTCGCCCGGCGGCGCGTGGTGCTCGACCTGATGGTGCAGCGTGGCAAGATCACGCGCGCGCAAGCCGAAGCTGCCCTGAGTGAGCCGCTCGTCTTCGCCAACCCGAATGTCAACCTGCGCTCGCCGCACTTCACGCTGTACGCGCAGGACGAACTGCGCAGCCTGCTCCCGGCCATCAACCTGCCCGAAGCGTACATGACCACGGGCGGCCTGTCGGTGTACACCACGCTGGATGCGGATGTGCAGGCGTTGATCGAGCGGGTAGCGCGCGCCCAGATCGACTCGATTCGCGCCCAGCACAACGCCAACAACGCCGCCGTCGTCGTATTACACCCGGCCACCGGCGAAATCCTGGCCATGCTCGGCAGCGTGAACTACTACGACGACAGCATCGATGGGCGCGTGAACGTGGCGACCAGTCCGCGCCAACCGGGCAGTTCGATCAAGCCGCTCACCTATGCGCTGGCTATGGAACAGGGCAACAGCCCGGCGCACGTCCTGTGGGACGTGGAGATTCACTTTGGTGATCCCTCAACGGGCCAGGCTTATTCGCCGGTCAACTATGATCGCCGCTTTCACGGCCCAGTGCGTATGCGTGACGCGCTGGCCAACTCGTACAACATCCCGGCGGTGGAAATGCTTCGCCAGGTCGGCGTGGAGAATCTGCTGGCCTTTGCGGAGCGGCTCGGCATCCGCAGCCTGGGCCGCGACGCCTCACGCTTTGGCCTGTCGCTCACGCTGGGCGGCGGCGAAGTCACGCTGTTGGAATTGACGCAGGCGTACAGCGTCTTCGCCAACGGCGGGCGGCTCAACCCGGCCACGTCCATCCTGTGCATCCTCGACGGCGATGGCAACGTGCTGTACGAGTACGAGCGCGGCTGTCAGGGACGCGGCCAGCCGTTGGCGCAATCGATCAGCATGGGCGCGCCGGCCACGCCCGTGCTGGACGAGCGCATCGCCTTCGTAATCGGGGATATTCTTGGCGACAACGCGGCGCGCAGCCCGGCTATGGGGGCGAACTCGCCGCTGCGCACGGACGGCATCGCGTCGTCGGTGAAAACCGGCACGACGGATAACTTCCGCGACAACTGGACGGTCGGCTACACCCAAAACGTCGTCGTGGGCGTGTGGGTTGGCAATACCGACGCCGCCGAGATGCAGGGCACTACCGGCCTGACCGGCGCTGCGCCCATCTGGAATCAGGTCATCACCAGCCTGTACAGCGATCCAGGTCTCTTTTCCCGGTTAGAACCCGCCCGCTCGGACGAGGTGATCGCGCCCGTCGGGCTGCGCCGGGGCCAACTGTGCGACCTGAATGCCGTCACCGAGCCGAACATGTCGCCGGACTGCGCGCCGGGCCGCTCGGAATGGTTGTTCGACTCGCCGCCGCTCGCGCCAGACGAAAACGGGAACCTGGCGCAAAGTGGAGCCGACTACGCGCCCACGCCGCTGCCCGTGAACGGGCCGCTGATCGAAAATCTCGATCCGGGCGTGATTCGCGCCGTGGTGCATCGCCTCGATCCCAATTTGGCCATGATGCTGGCCTCGGCAAATCCCGTGGCCTACGCGGGTGGTATGGCCGTGCCGCCCACGTACTGCCTTGTGCCGAACGAAGTGGTGGCGCAAGTGCCTTCAGCCATGCCGCAAGTGTTCATCGAAGCGCCGCCTTTCCCGGACGAGGACGCTTACGCCCGGATGTATGCGGCGGCGGCTGGGCTGGCCATCGCCCCGCGCGACGCCTGCACGCCCGAAATGCTGGCCAGCGGCGGCGGTTATGCTCCGGGCGTCACGGCCCAGATCACTGCGCCGCGCCCCGGTGAGACGACCTACGGCACGGTCTTCGTCATGGGCACGGCGGCCTGGTCGCCCGGACAGGCGCAGGGCTACAAGATGGAGATCATCGGGCCGCAGTTCCCCAACTGGACGACGTTCGCCGGACCGTTCGGCACGCCGGTCATGAACAGCGAGCTTGGCAACTTTGGCGGCGCGGGACTGGCCCCCGGCACGTACCAGATTCGCATCGTGATCATCGGCATGGACTCGAACAACCTGTACGAAAGCCCGCCCGTGCCGATCAACATCAGCGGATCGTGAGCGGCGGCAGGCGGTCTGGCGCGCCGCCTGCTCACGATTAGCGCGGAGTTTGAGGCGGCGCGCTTGTGACGCAGGGATGCCTCGTGATAATCCCCATTATCGGAACTGATACATCGCCCTGGGCGTAATCACTGCAAATCGGCGGACCGAGTCGCCGGCAGTGCGGTATGATCGGGCGTCGCACGGAAGGACCACTCCCAATGCCCGATTCACCCATCGCTCGCGACCTGTACCTGCTCGATCCGGATGTCGTTTTCCTCAACCACGGCTCGTTTGGCGCGTGCCCCAGGCCTGTGTTCGAAGCCTACCAGCGCTGGCAACTTGAGCTGGAGCGCCAACCGGTCGAATTTCTGGGCCGCCGCTCGGATGCCCTGCTCGATGCGGCGGCGGCGCGGCTGGCCGAGTACATCGGCGCGGAGCCGGGCAGCGTCGTTTTTACCCCGAACACCACGACCGGCATCAACACCATCGCCCGCTCGCTGCATCTGGAGCCGGGCGACGAGATTCTGTGCTCCAATCACGAGTACGGCGCGATTGAGATGACGTGGCAGTTCATCGCGGACAAGACCGGCGCGCGGCTCGTGCGTCAGCCCATCCCCCTGCCCGTCACGACGCACGACGACGCGCTTGAGGCCTTCTGGGCGGGCGTCACCGGGCGCACGAGAGTGATCTGCATCAGCCACCTGACCTCACCCACAGCCATCATCCTGCCCGTCGCGGCGGTCTGCGCGCGCGCCCGTGAACGCGGCATCCTGTGCGTGGTCGATGGCGCGCACGCGCCGGGCCAGTTGCCGCTCGACGTGCGGGCCATCGGCGCGGATGCGTACGTTGGGAACCTGCATAAATGGTTGAGCAGCGCGAAAGGATCGGCGTTCCTGTACGCCCGCCCGGAGCGGCAGCGCATGCTGGAGCCGCTGGTCATCAGCTGGGGCTGGAAGCTGGGCGCGGCCTTCGCCGACCAGCATCGCTGGCAGGGCACGCGCGACGTAGCGGCCTTCCTCAGCGTCCCGGCGGCGGTTGATTTCCAGGCCGAGCACAACTGGGATGCGGTGCGCGCCGCCTGCCACGCGCTGGCATCGGACGCGCGACGGCGACTTGCCGAGCTGACGGGCCTCGATCCTATCGTGCCCGATGACCCCGCCTGGTTCGCCCAGATGATCGCCGCGCCGCTGCCGCCCGTGGACACTACCGCGCTCAAAGATCGGCTCTATGACGAGTATCGCGTCGAGATTCCGATCATCGTCTGGGAAGGCCGCGCCCTGATCCGCGCCGCGTATCAGGGCTACAACAGCGCCGCCGACACCGACCG
>JADZBY010000450.1 GCA_020851855.1 Anaerolineae bacterium | reverse complement strand
TCTCCCAGAGGGCGAGAGGGGAGAAGAGCGACATGCCGTTCGCGCCGGTTTCGTCCCTCGCCATGAGGGAGAGGGGTTGGGGGTGAGGGTTTGAACAGCGGGTATCCCTCACTCCCCCGGCCCCTCTCTCCCAGGGGGCGAGAGGGGAGAAGCGCGCGTTGCCGTTCGCGCCGGTTTCTCCCCTCGCCATGAGGGGGAGGGGTCGGGGTGAGGGTTTCCGACCTTCAGCAAGCGCCGCTTTGATGCTACAATGGGCGGCTTGTGTGCAAGCGTGAGGACGGAGCAGGCCGCGTGGTGTCCGGGGCGGCGACAAATCCAGAGCCAGAGCGAGAAACCGAACAGGGCCACATCCGCTGGCCACGTCGCCCGCTCATCCTGTCGCGCAACGCTGTATGGCGCGATGTGGTTGAGGTCGGGCTGCTCATCATGGTCATCTACACGCTGGTGAATCTGGCGACGGCGCGCGCGGTGGTCGAAGGGACCAGCATGGAGCCAGGCCTGGAGACGGGCCAGCTCGTCATCGTCAACCGCTCGGCGTATTTCTTCACCCGGCCCGCGCGCGGCGACGTGATCGTGCTGTACAACCCACGCGACGCGAGCGAAGACTTCATCAAGCGGGTGATTGGCCTGCCGGGCGAGACGGTCCAGATTCTGGATGGCCGGGTGTGGGTGAACGGCACGCTCCTGGACGAGCCGTACGTGCGCGCCTTCTGCCAGAGCTGCGATGGATCGTGGACGGTCGGCCCGGACGAGTATTTCGTGCTGGGCGATAACCGCCGGAGCAGCCACGACAGCCACAGTTTCGGCCCGATCAAAGAGGGCCTGATCGTGGGACAGGCCTGGATTCGCTACTGGCCGCTGCCGGAGTTCCGCGTCTTCATCGGGCCAGAGTACGGACCGGTGAACGCGGATTACATCGCGCCGCCGCCCACACTCACGCCCACAGCCAGGCCATTCAGGCCCGCGCCCACCGGTGAGGTGCTGCCGGGCTATGGCGACACGTCCGCCGGCGCAATCGATGCGCGGAATGGGAGTAGGTGAAGGTGAGCATACCGCCACAGCAGCTTCAAGATTCGTACACGTACCCGCAGGACCGCGATCCGGATGACGATCAGGACACGGCATCGCACCTGCCCATCGCGCCCAGCGAGGCCAGCCCGCCGCCCCAGCCGCGCGTCCGGGTCCGCCACCGCGCGTGGTGGCGCGACATCGTAGAGATCGTGCTGCTGATCCTGCTCACCTACACGCCCATCAACCTGATGACGGCGCGCGCCGTGGTCGAAGGGCCGAGTATGCAGCCGAATTTCTTCACCGGCGACCTGGTCATCGTGAACCGCTCCGTGTACTTCTTCTCCCCGCCCTCGCGCGGCGACGTGATCGTGCTGCACAACCCGCGCGTATCCACCGGCGATGACCTGATCAAGCGCGTCATCGGCCTGCCCGGCGAGACGGTGGAGATCAACGATGGCCGCGTGTACATCAACGGCATCCTGATCGAAGAGCCGTACATCGAGCGGTTCTGCACGAACTGCGATGGATCGTGGACGCTCGGCCCGGACCAATACTTTGTGCTGGGCGACAACCGGCCCAACAGCTACGACAGCTCGCGCTTCGGGCCAATCTCGAAGGACCTGATCGTCGGGCAGGCCTGGATACGCTATTGGCCGCTGAGCGAGTTCGAAATCCTGAGCCACCTGAATTACGACGACTTCACCGGCGTTCCGGCGCAGGAGACGCCCTGATGCGGCTCGGCGTGGATGTGTTCCAGCGCAAGCCGCGCACGCAGGCCCAACCCGGCCCGGCGTCGCTCGCCGCGAGGCTGGCCATTCGCCGCGCCACGCCGGACGACGCCGCCGCGTTGCAGCGCGCTTGCTGGCCAGAATGGCCTGAAGTCGCGGTGCACGAGTTCCTGGAGCGGCTGAACACGAGCGCGGCGCGGGGGCGGGGCTATCCGGCGGCGGCGCTTTTTGAGGGCGCGGCGGTCGGCTTTGGGCAGCTGACGCTGTGGCGCGATGCGGCAGAGATCGGCGACCTGATCGTCGCTCCGGCGTGGCGCAGTCAGGGCGTGGGCACGGCGATCATTGCCCACCTGCTCGACAAGGCGCGCGCCTGGGGCCTGACGCGGGTGGAGATCGGCGCGGCGATGAGCAACCCACGCGCGCTGGCGCTGTACCGGCGGCTCGGTTTTGCCCCGCAGCGTGTAATCGACATTCAATTGAACGGCGGCGCGCCGGAGCCGGTCATGTATCTGGCCATGCCGCTGAAGTCGTGAGAGACGGCGCTCACCCCCGGTCCCTTACCGCGTGCGGCAAAGGGGAGCTTGGGCAAGAGTCGCCGCCCGGTTCCACCACTCCTACGGTGCGCCCACCGTGGAGAGGGGGTAGGGGGTGAGGTAGTCTGGAGCTTTCTCCATGCGCGTATACCTGAAGAACCTCGGCTGCCGGCTGAACCAGGCCGAAATCGACCGCATGGCCCGCCAGCTTGTCCGGCTGGGGCATGAGGTGGTCGATTCGCCCGCCGACGCCGAGCGGGTCGTGGTGAACACCTGCGCCGTGACCCAGGAAGCGACGCGCAGCTCCCGCCAGGCGGTGTACCAGCTTGGCCGTGAGAATCCCGACGCGGCCATCACCGTGACGGGCTGTTACGCGCACCTCGAACCGGGCGAAGCGGCGGCGCTGCCCGGCGTGGTGCGCGTCGTGGACAACCTGCACAAAGACGACCTTGTGCAGGAACTGACCGGCGTATCGCCGGATGCGCTCGCCGCGTTGGAACGCTTCGACCTGGAGCCGATCCAGCGCGAATTGCAGCCCGGGATCGGCGGCAGAACACGCGCCTTCGTCAAGGTGCAGGACGGTTGCGACCGGCGCTGCACCTTCTGCGTGACGCGCATCGCCCGTGGTCCGGGCCGCAGCCGCCCGCTGGCCGAGGTGGTGGCCGACGTCCAGGCGCTCGGCGCGGCGGGCTACCAGGAAGCGGTGCTCACCGGCGTGCACCTGGGCAGTTATGGCTGGGAGCGGGGCGAACCGGACGGGTTGATGCGCCTCTTGCGCGCGCTGCTGGCCGATACGGACATGCCCCGGCTGCGGCTGTCGTCATTGGAGCCGTGGGGCATTCCGCCCGGCTTCTTCCGGCTGTGGGAGAACCCGCGCCTGGGCCGCCACCTGCACCTGCCCTTGCAGAGCGGTTGTGATGCGACGCTGCGGCGCATGGCCCGGCGCACGTCGCAGGCCGAGTTCCGCGCGCTGGTGGCCGAGGCGCGGGCGCACATCCCCGACGTAGCCATCGCCACCGATCTGATCGTCGGTTTTCCCGGCGAGACGGACGAGGAATTTGCCGTCAGCCGCGATTTTGTCGAAGAGATGCGCTTCGCGGGCGTGCATGCCTTCCGGTTCAGCGCCCGGCCCGGCACGGCGGCGGCGCGGATGAGCGGGCAGGTGGACGAGGCGACGAAAAAGCGCCGTCTGGACGCCATCCAGGCCATCGCGCTCAAGGGCGAGCGCGGTTTTGCGGCGGCGTTCGTCGGCACGGTGCGCCCGGTGCTCTGGGAAGGCATTCAGGCCGCCACAGACGCCGGTTTTGTGCATCATGGCTACACGGACAATTACCTGCGCGTGCGGCACATCGCTCGCGCGGCGCTGACCAATCGTATCACTCCGGCGCGGCTGGGCGGCTTGCTGCCGGATGCGCCCGGCGTGGTGCTGGCGGGCGAGCCGGTGTGAAGGGGAGCGCAGAACGGAACATGGACTCGTGCATTTTCTGCCGGATCGTGTCGGGAGAGGCCCCGGCGCAAGTCGTTTACGAGGATGACGAGCTGTTCGCCTTCGAGGACCGTCATCCCGCCGCGCCCGTGCACATCCTGATCATCCCACGCCGCCATATCGTCAATCTGGCCGAGGCCACGCCGGACGATGCGGCGCTGCTGGGCAGAATGGCGGTGCTGGCGGGCGAGATCGCGCGGCGGCAGGGCATCGCGGAGAGCGGCTTCCGGCTGGTGACGAATAGCGGGCGGCACGGCGGGCAATCCGTGTTTCACCTGCACTGGCATTTGCTGGGCGGGCGGCATCTGGGTTGGCCGCCGGGGTGAGGCCTAGTCGAACGGGTTGATCTCCCGCCAGCGTGCGGACGCCGCCTCGACCCGCTCGCGCCGCACCTCGACGCCGCTGCCGAGGCCCTTTGGCACGGCCAGCGCGCTCTCCGGCCCAAGCACAAAGGGCGGCTCGGTCACGTCTTCGGCAAAATAGCGGTCCGTCGCGGAGATGTCCGAGGGCAGACTGACGCCGGGCAGCGACGCAAGGGCCACGTTCGCCGCGCGCCCGACGCCCGTCTCCAACATGCCGCCGATCCACAATGGCACGCCGCGCTCGACGCACAGCCGGTAGATTCTCAGGCTCTCGGTGAAGCCGCCCACGCGCGCCGGTTTCAGGTTGAGGATTTTCAGCGCCCCGACGTGAAGCGCCAGTTGCAGATCGCCCGCCGAATGGATGCTCTCGTCCAGGCAGAGCGGCGTGCGCAACTGCGGCTGCAACATGCTGTGCTCGTAGATGTCGTCCGGGCCGAGCGGCTGCTCGATCATGAGCAGATTGAAGTCGTCAAGCCGGCGCAAGGTGGGCGCGTCGTCCAGCGTATAATCGCTGTTGGCGTCCAGCATCAGCGGGATGTCCGGCAGCGCTTCCCGCACGCCGCGCGCCAAGTCCACGTCCCAACCGCGTTTGATCTTGAGCTTGATACGCCGGTAGCTCTGGGCCAGCCGTTTGTGAATGATGGCCAGCGTGGCCTCGATGCTGGGTTGGATGCCGATGCTCACGCCAACGCTCGCCGCCGGGCGCGGTGTGTGCCCGTCGGGCGCAAAGGCCGCGAATACATCCGCCAGCCGCATGTGATTGCGCCGGGCGAAGGCGTCCCAGACGGCCATTTCCAGGCCGGCTTTGGTGTGGTTGTGGCCGCGCGCCGGCTTGAGCAGAGCGGGCGCGTCGGTGGGCGACGCCAACGTCTGGCCGACGAGGCGCGGGATCAGGAAATGGGCGAGGATGTGCGGCGCGGTGACGATGGTTTCCGGGCCATAGCCGGGATAAGTCTTGACGGAAATCTCGCCCCAGCCGGTCACGCCGTCCGCCGTCTGCACTTCGACCAATACGCACACTTTGTTCGGCTCGACGCCGAAGCTGGTGCGCAGCGGCTC
>JADZBY010000449.1 GCA_020851855.1 Anaerolineae bacterium | reverse complement strand
ATCGGCGGTCTGATCGGCGTCGGCATCGGCCTGGTCGGGTTGATCATGTTCCAGACCGGCCTGCAGTTCCTCTCGCCAGGGGCCGATCTGAGCGGCGTGGTTCCCTATGGCACGGCGTTGGTCCTGATGGCCCTGTGCATCCTGGTGGCGCTCGTCGCGGCGCTGGTGACGGCGTGGGGGCCTTCGGGCGAAAAGCCGCTCGCCGTGCTGCGGGCGGAGTAGCTAACACGGGCGCGTCGCGACGCGCCCCTACAGCGGCGATACGTGTGCCGCGATACGTGTGCCGCGATGCGTATGCGGCGATGCATGTGCGGCGATACGTGTGTGGCAATACCTATGCGGCGGTATGTGTGCGGCCATACGTGTGCCGCGATGCGTATGCGGCGGTATGCGTGCGGCCATACGTGTGCGACGGCAGGTGTAGGGGCGGCTCGCGAGCCGCCCGTTCCCGACGCCCGAAACAAAAACGGCCCCGAATCTGTCGGGGCCGTTTCGTTTGTGTGGCGCTACCCTCATCCCGTTTCTCCCCTCTCGCTCTAAGGGAGAGAGGGGCCGGGGGAGTGAGGGTCGTCAGTTCCTCAGCGTCGGGTCGAAGGCATCGCGCAGGCCGTCACCGACGATGTACAGGCACAGCACCGTGACCGAGATCATCAGTCCGGGCGGCCACACCAGGTGCGCGCCGCGCCGGAAGAAGTCCTGCGCGTTGGTGAGCATGTTGCCCCAGCTTGGCGTGGGCGGCTTGATGCCAAAGCCCAGGAAGCTGAGCGCCGACTCGGTCAGGATCAGGTTGCCGATGTTGATCGCCATCGAGATGATCACCACCGAGAGCAGGTTGGGCAGGATGTGCACGAGCATGATGCGGAACACCGGCGCGCCGATAGCCCGCGCGCTGACGATGTACTCGCGGGCGCGGATCGAGAACGTCTCGCCGCGCACCAGGCGGCAGATGCCCAGCCAGCCCAGCAGGCCCAGGACCAGGATCAGCGTGCCCGGCCCAGGGCTGAGCGCGGCCACGATGATCAGCAGCAGCAACAGCGTCGGGATGGAGCTGATGGTCGTGATCAGCCAGTTGATGGCGTCGTCGATCACCCCGCCATAGAAGCCGGTGATGATGCCCAGCGTCACGCCGATGATGACGGACAGCATGGCCGAGAAAAAGCCGATGCCCAGCGACACCTGACCGGCGTACAGCAGGCGCGCGATCTGGTCGCGGCCCAGGTCATCCGTGCCGAGGATGTGCGTCGGCGCGTTGATGTCGAAAAAGGCGACGTGGGCGCGGCCCGACGGGCGCTCGACCACGTACGCATCGCCATAGGTCAGGTCCTCGGTGATCGTCTCGTTCTGCAGCTCCAGGCCGACGCGCTCCGGCAATTTCTGCGCGGCGAGCACCGCCTGCACACGCGCCGTCCCGCGTTCCAGCCCGCCGAGGTCCACCGTGTACGCGCGCAGGCCGAGCGCCCTGCTCTCCGTGCCCTCTTCGCTGCCCATCATGATCAGTGTCAGGACCTGCCCGGCCTCGACGGTGACGTTTTCCAGCGTGGTGACCGGGTCGCCATCTTCGTCTGTGCCGGGTTTGATCGTGACGGTGTACGTGCCGGGGTCAATCGCGGTCGCTTCGGATGCTTCCCCGAACCTGACGCGGCGCGCCACGGAGTTTTCGTCCTGGTTCAGGAACAGACTCAGGCTTTTCAGCTCCTCGGATGCGTGGAAGAACTGGAGCGCGGCCTTGTCTGCATTCTGCTGTAGGAAGCTGCCCTCGATCTCGGTGAACACCTGCTGGTATTCCCGTTGCCGGTCCATCACCACCACGGTGAGCAGACCCTGGGAAGGCAGGCGCTGGTCGGGCAGGTACACCAGCCGCTCCGGACGACCGGGGAAGATGAACGTGTCGTTGAGGCGCGTCGTTGCATAGTCAACGCGCAAGATGTTTGTGGTGATGACTGGCGCGAGAATCGAGAGGATCGTGAACAGCGCGATGATAACAATCGCGATCTGCGTCAGCCGGTCACGGCGCAGGCGGCGCATGGCCAGCTGCCACAGCGACAGGCCAACCGTCTCACGCTCCTGCGCTTCCTCGACGCTCAGCTCCAGCACATTTGGGTTCGTCGTCATGGTGGTTTATTTTTCCCCCGCCTAGAACCGGATGCGCGGGTCGATCAGCGCGTACAACACGTCGGACAAGATGAACCCCAGAATGGTTGCGATCGCGCTGAAGACGACGATCATCATGATCAGGGGGAAATCCTGCTGGTTGATGGATTGAATGTACAGCCGCCCGATGCCCGGCCACGAGAAGATCGTCTCGGTGACGGGCGCGCCGCCCCACAGGCCCGTAATGGCGGGGCCGAGGAACGTGGCGAGCGGGATCAGCGCGTTGCGTGCGCCGTGCCGGAACCAGACGCCGCGCCGCCGCAGGCCTTTCGCCTTTGCCGTGCGCATGTAGTCCTGCCCGATCACGTCCAGCATCGAGGCGCGCATGTACCGCGAGTAGCCGGCCAATCCGCCCGCGCCGAGCACGATGATGGGCAATACGAGGTATTCCAGGCGTTGGTAGATGGGCGGGCATCCCTGGGCGTCGGTCGGGCAGCGGCTACCCATCGGCAAAATCTCGAGCTGCGCGCCGAAAATCAGGATCAGGATCAGGCCCATCCAGAATATGGGCACCGAGTTGACGATGACCGCCATCACCCGCGTGATGTTGTCGAACACCCCGCCCCGGCCTACCGCCGCGACAATGCCAATGGGCACGCCCAGCAAAAGGCCAAAAATGAGGGCCAGAACGCCCAGCTCAAGCGTCGCGCCGAGGCGCTCCGTGAACAAATCGATTACCGGGCGGCGATTCTGGAACGAGAAGCCGAAGTCGCCCCGCAGGAAGCCGCGCTTTGTGCCATATTCCGCCACGCCGTCGCCGGTCCGGTCGTAATACATCCAGTCGTCGCCGATCAGCCAGCGCACGTACCGGATTGGCCACGGATCGTTGAGGCCCAACCGCTGAGCTTCCTGCTCACGCGCCGCCACGGGGACGTTCGGGTCAAGTGCGAGGGAAGCCAGCGGCCCGCCGGGGGCGAGTTGCACAAGCGCGAACGTGATGAGTGTGACCCCGAAGATAATCGGGATCGCCTGGATCAAGCGGCGCGCGATATATTTCACCATGATCTTAACCAGTTACCTCATTCGTCAGCGCCAGGAGGTGAGGCCCTGCCCACCGGGCGCTGATACCGGCGACAGGGTGAAAAGCGCCCCCTCTACCGGCCCGGCGGCCAGGGCGAGGGGGCGCTTGTGGCTACAGTGAGACTGCGGCGTACACGCCCACTACTGCTGGATGGTCCAGTTCGTCATGTTCCAGAACCAGTTGTTCGGGCGGGGGTCCCAACCCTGAACGTTGGACTGGGCGGCGTAGTACGAGTCCAGGACGAACAGCGGGATGTAGGGCAGGTCTTGCTGGAAGGCTTCTTGAATCTTCCAGTAGATTTCTGCGCGCGCATCCGCATCGCAGCCGGGCAGCGTCGCGGCGTCGTTGATCCACTGCTGAACGTCGGGGTTGTGCCACGAGGTGCTGTTGCTGCCGGAGCCAACCACGTCACCCTCGAAGCTCCAGATTTGCTGGAAGTGCGTGACGGCCAGGTTCGGGTAGCCAGCACGCCAACCCAGAATCCACGCGTCCACAGTCTGCGAGCGGAAGCGCTCGATCAGGGTGTTGAACTCGATGGTCTGGAAGTTCACTTCGATGCCGACCTGGGCGAGCTGGTCGCGGACCGCTTCGCCGATGGCCGTACGGCGGGTGTTGCCCTGGT
>JADZBY010000448.1 GCA_020851855.1 Anaerolineae bacterium | reverse complement strand
GCTCGGCGATGCGGCGCGCGCCCAATCGCTCGACATCATGCACGATTACATGCAGGAACACCGGAGCCTGGACTTCCGGCGCTTCCAGATCGAGATGGACGACGACATCGGCATGGACGACGCCAGCGCCGCGACGATGCAGCGGCTCATGGACTACGGCGTACAGATGGGCCGGCGCATCCTGAACGACCAGCACGCCCTGGGAAGCGATCCGGGCTTCGACCCGGAAGGGCTGCGCGGCGCGATTCGGCGCGTCGAGGCCAGCATGGCGCGCCGGGAGATGCAGTTGGCCGCGCCGGATGCTCAGGAACAGCCCGCCACGCCCGATTTGGCGAACTAGTACCCCGACAAGGAAAGAACACCCTCTGACCCTGCCCTTCCCCCCATCAAGAGGGGAAGGGAAAAACCGGCTCTCTTCGCCTATCCCTCGTCATGGGAGAGGGATTGGGGTGGGGGAAACGACCCTGAAGCCTCACCAAATTGATGTACTGGCTCTCATCCCACTCTCAGCAAGGAAATTTATACTACCTGCATCTCAAATATTCGTCCGAGGGACAGCGCGATGGCTGACGTGTCCTCGCCGCGCCGGGAATGGTGGCCAATCCGTGGGCAGCGCCTGCGGGATTCGGCGCGCCGGAGCATCATGTTCTTTTCGGGCGTCGGCGCTGCGTTGATCGCGGTCCTGTTTTACACATCCCTCACACCGCCCCCGCGCCAACTCACCAATCAGGATGTCGCTACGGCCATCGTCGCCGCGATGGCGTCTGCCACAGCGCCCCCGGCCTATTCGGCGGGCGTGTACCAGGTTATCCGCCCGTCGCTCGTGCTGATCGAGGCCGCGTTTCCGGCGGCGAATGGGGCGCGGGATGACGAGGGCCTGGGCAGCGGTGTGGTCGTGAGCATGGATGGCGCGATCCTGACCAGCCTGCATGTCGTGGAAAACGCCGCGTCGATCCGCGTCACCTTCGCGGATGGCACGGAATCGCGCGCCCAGATTGCCATGGCCCAGCCGGAAAACGATATCGCCGTGCTGCTGGCCGATTCGCCGCCCGCCGAGGTCTACCCGGCGACGCTCGGCAACCCACGCGCCATGCGCGTCGGGGACGAGGCGTATGTGGTGGGCAACCCCTTCGGCCTGTACGGCTCGATGAGCGTGGGCGTGATCTCCGGCTTCGAGCGTTCCATCAAACATCCGGAAACCGGGCAAAAACTGGAGCACCTGATTCAGGTCGATGCGGCGGTCAACCCCGGGAACTCCGGCGGGCCGCTGATCAACCGTGCGGGACACGTGATCGGCATCGTGACGGCGCTGCTGAATCCCACCGACGAGGGCTTTTTCGTCGGGATTGGGTTTGCCGTGCCGATCACGCTGGCGGGCGGCGCGGCGGGCGCACCGCTCCAGTAGCCACAGCGCGCTGCCGCACGCCAGACGCGCCGCGAACCCGCTTCGATACCGCCCAGAGTCGATAGCTGACGGACCAGGGAAGCGAGACGATCCAAGCCATGAACCCAGAAGACGGCAAGCCGATGGAGCGCGTCCTGTACGAAGTAAAAAAGGTCATCGTCGGGCAGGATCATCTGCTGGAGCGGCTGATCGTGGCCCTGCTGGCGCGTGGGCATATCCTGGTCGAAGGCGTGCCCGGCCTGGCCAAGACGATGGCCATCAAGACGCTGGCCGAGTCCATCGGTGGGGAGTTCAAGCGCATTCAATTCACGCCCGATCTCGTGCCCGCTGACCTGATCGGGACGCGCATCTACAACCAGAAGACGGGCGAGTTCAACACGTCGCTCGGCCCGGTCTTCACCAACCTGCTGCTTGCCGACGAGATCAACCGCGCCCCGGCCAAAGTGCAGAGTGCGCTGCTCGAAGTGATGCAGGAGCGGCAGGTGACCATCGGGCGGGAGACGTTCAAAGTGCCCGACCCATTCCTCGTGCTGGCGACGCAGAACCCCATCGAGACAGAAGGCACGTACCCGCTGCCCGAAGCGCAGGTGGACCGCTTCATGCTCAAGGTGCTGGTCGGCTATCCGAGCACCACCGAGGAGTTTGTCATCGTCGAGCGCGTCACCGGCGCGCTGCAAGCCGTGCAGAAGGTCATCACCACCGCGCAGCTCGTGGCGCTACAGCGCGAGGTGGATGGCGTGTACGTCGACCCGGCGCTGATCGAGTACGCCGTGCAGCTGGTGACCGCCACGCGCCGCCCGCAGGACTTTGGTCTGAAAGAGATTCAGCACTACGTGACGTTTGGGGCCAGCCCGCGCGCTTCGATCAACCTGATCCTGACGGCGCGGGCGCTGGCCTTTGTGCGTGGGCGGGACTACGCGCTGCCGCAGGATGTGCTGGACATGGCGCTGGACGTGATCCGGCATCGCCTGGTGCTGTCCTACGAGGCGCTCTCGGACAACGTCGATAGCGATATGCTCTTGCAGAAGATCATCAAACGCATCCCGGTCCCGACCGTGCCGCTGCGGGAAAGCGCCAATGGCCGCAGCCGCGCCTGAGCGCATCCTTCAGCGCCTCGACTGGCAAGTCATCCGCCGCCTGGATGGCCTGTTGCAGGGCGATTACCGCAGCCTGTTTTACGGCTATGGCGTGGATTTTGCCGATCTGCGCGAGTACCAGCCGCAGGACGACATGCGCTATATCGACTGGAACGTCACGGCGCGCATGAATACGCTGTACGTGCGCCAGTACGTGGAAGACCGCGAGATCACGGCCTGGTTTCTGCTGGACCTGAGTCCGTCGCTCGACTTCGGCACAGTGGCCGGCCCGCAGCATCACAAGCGGACAGTGCTGATCGACCTGGTGACGACGTTCGCGCGGCTATTGACCCGCCACGGCAACCGGGTGGGCGCGGTGCTCTATGGCGAGCGCGTCGAGCGGATTATCCCGGCGCGCGGCGGGCGTATTCACGTGCTGCGCCTGGTCAACGATCTGCTCAGAACGCCGAAACTGCCCCGTGCGCCCTTCACGGACCTGACGCCGCTCATCGAGGGCGGGCTGAACAGCATCAAACGGCGCTCGCTGGTCTTTCTCGTGTCCGATTTTTACTGTGCGCCGGGCTGGGAGCGTCCGTTGGGCCTGCTCAGCCAGCGCCATGAGGTGATCGCCGTTCGAGTCTGGGATCCGCGCGAGGCCGAGCTGCCCGACATCGGGCCGCTGATCGTGGAAGATGCGGAGACGGGCGAGCAGCTTTACGTCGATACGCGCGACCGGGGATTCCGGCAGCGCTTCACCGAGGCCGCGCGGCAGCGTGAGAGCGCGTTGCAGCACGCCCTGCGCCGCGCCGGGGTGGACTGCCTGTCGCTGTCCACAGCGGATGACCTGGTGTCGTCCATCGTGCGTTTTGCCGCCATCCGGGAGCACCGCCGCAAATGGGCATGAGCCGGTCCGCGCTGTGCGTGCGCTGCCGTCTGTGTGATGGCGGAGATTGAGGCGTCGTCATGTCGTTCATCTGGCCGTGGATGTTACTGTTCCTGGGCGCACTGCCGCTGGGCGTGTTCTGGTATGCTCAGCGCCGGGCGAGACGGCGCGCGCTCGTGGCGCGCTACGGCAGCATGGGGCTGGTCCAGGGTCCGGCGGGACATGCGCTGGGCATGCGCCGCCACCTTCCGCCGCTTGTGTTTTTGCTGGCGCTGGCCGTGCTCATCTTCGGGCTGGCGCGCCCGGTGACCATCCTCAGCCTGCCGCAACTGGAAGGCACGATCATCCTGGCTTTTGACGTTTCGGCCAGCATGAAGGCGGAAGACCTGGAGCCGAGCCGCCTGGAAGCGGCCAAAGCAGCGGCGCGCGACTTCGTGGCGGGGCAGCCGCGCACGGTGCAGATGGGCGTCGTCTCGTTCAGCGACAGCAGCCTGCCGGGGCAAGCGCCCACCCGCGACGAATCGGCGGTACTGGCAGCCATCAACCGCCTTGCGCCGCAACGTGGCACGTCGTTGGGCAACGGCATCCTGGTGGCCATGCGGGCGCTTGAGCCGGAGCCGCCCACGCGCTTTTACACGAACGCGACGGCCACGTCAGCGCCCACACCCACCCCGATGCCGCGCGGCGCGTACACCAACGCCGCCATTGTCCTGCTCACCGACGGGGAGAACAACGTCGATCCCGATCCGCTGATCGTCGCGCAGGCCGCCGCCGACCGGGGCATCCGCATTCACACGGTTGGCATCGGCAGTCCCGCCGGGACAGACATCGAAGTCGACGGCTTCATCCTTCACACGCAGCTTGACGAGGCGCTGCTTCGGCAAATCGCGGACATGACCGGCGGGCAGTATTTCAACGCTGCGTCCGCCGCCGAATTACGCGCCGTGTATGACGCGCTGAATACGCAACTGGTCATCAAAACGCAGGAAACTGAGGTCACGGCCATCTTCACCGGCCTGGGCATGATGACGCTGCTGCTGGGCGGCGCGTTGTCGATGCTCTGGTTTGGCCGCCTGCCGTGAGACAAAGAAGTCGGTTGAACGTCCGCCAAGCGTGAGGATTAGCCCATGGATCTGTTATGGCCCGGTTTCCTGGTTTTCTTGGCCATCGTCCCCATCCTCATCGCGGCCTACCTGCGGGCGCTGCGCCGGCGGCGCGCTGCGATACGCTATTCCAGCCTGTCGCTGATACGCGCCGCGCTCCCGCGTTATTCGCGGCTCAAGCGGCATCTCCCGGCGGGATTCTTCATCGCCGGGTTGGCCAGCCTTGTCATTGGGCTGGGCCGACCGGTATCGGTGGTCGCCGTCCCGACGGACCAGACCATGATCATCCTGGCCGTCGATGTGTCGCGCAGCATGTGCCTGCGTGATGTCCTGCCAAACCGGCTGGAAGCGGCCCAGGCGGCGGCCATCGCCTTCATCGAGAGCCAGCGCGCCGGCGCGCAAATCGGGATCGTGGCTTTTTCCGGCTTTGCCGAGGTGATCCAAGCGCCGACGCGGGATCAAACGGCGCTGCGAACGGCCATCGAGAGCCTGGTCACCGGACGCCGCACGGCCATCGGCAGCGCCATCCTGAAAGCGGTCGACCTGATCGCGGAAGTCGATGAGACGGTCGCGCCCAGCGTGCGCAATCCGACCAGCGACGACGCGCCGCCGCCCGTCCCCGAAGGCGTGTTTGTGCCGAATATCATCGTGCTGCTCACCGACGGCGCGAGCAACATCGGGCCGCTGCCCCTGGAAGCGGCGCAACAGGCGGCAGATCGTGGCATTCGCGTGTACACCATCGGCTTTGGGGCGGACGGCGGCAACGAATTTCCGCAATGCCCGACGCGCCTGCTGGGCAGCGAACCGCTCGGAGACGGCTTTCGGCGTGGCATGGGCGGCATGGGCGGCGGTGGATTCGGTCCCGGCGGCAGATTCCCACGCGGGATTGACGAAGAAGCGCTCAAGGGCGTCGCCGCGCTGACGGATGCCGCCTACTATTCGGCGGAGAGCGCCGACGAACTTCAGGCGGTCTTCAGCGAATTGCCCACCAACCTGATCATGAAGCACGAGATGGTCGAACTGAGCGCGGGCTTCACGGCGTTCGGCGCGCTGCTCGCGGCGGCGTCGCTCCTGCTCGCCTTCCGCTGGAATCCGCTGTTGCCATAACGGGCGAGCGTCGACTGTCAAATCGTCAGATCAGGCTATACCCTCACTCCCCCGACCCCTCTCTCCCTCATGGCGAGAGGGGAGAAAAGCCAGGTGCGCACGTCGTTTTCCACCCTCTCCCCCAGGGAAGGGAGAGGGGCCGGGGGTGAGGGTTTGCAGATGCACGTCAGTCGCCCGGCTCCGCTTCGACCTGGGCGAGCACGGGCGGAAGGGCGTCCACCGCACCGGGGGCCGACTCGGGTTCGGACTCGCCGCCCACCTGCACCCGGCGCAGCAACAGCGTAGCCGTCACGGCCACCAGGCCCAACCCAACGGCCCCGATCACGGCGATGATGCGCAATTCCTGCATGAACGCGCCCTGCGCCGCATTGACCAGCGCCGCGCCAAGCGCTTCGGGCAGCGCCTCGGCGGCGATGATGGCGCCGCCCAACGTCTCGCGCGCGGCGGCGGCTGCTTCAGCCGGGATGCCCGGCGGCATGGACGCGGCGATCAGCGCCCGGTACACGGCAGCGCCGATGCTGCCCAACACGGCAATGCCCAGCGCGCCGCCCAGCTCGCTGCCCGTCTCCGAGAGGGCCGAGGCCGCGCCCGCACGCTCCGGCGGGGCGGCGCTCACGATCAGGTCGGTGGTCAGGGCGAAGGACAGGCTGAAGCCGACGGACATCAGGACGTTGCCGATCACGACCAGCGCGAGCGTATCGGGGCCGATCTGGATGAGCAGGCTGAAGCCAATCGTCGCGATGGCCAGCCCCGCGCCCACCACCAGGCTCGGATGGAAGCGGCGCACCAGGATGGGGGCCAGATTGGAGCCGAGGATGAACGCCACCGTGCCGGGCGCTGTCCACAGGCCCGCCTGAAGCGGCGACAGGCCAAGCACGAGTTGGAGATACTGCGCCACGAGCAAGAACGAGCCGAACGAGGCGAAGATGGACAGCGTATTGGTCGCCAGCGCCGCGCTGAAGGCTGGGACCTTGAACAGGCCCAGGTCGAGCAGCGGATCGGCCAGCGCACGCTGACGGCGCACAAACACGATGCCGGCGGCCAGCCCAACCAGGATCGGAATCGTGCTCGACCAGCCGAAACCGTACTGCACCACCTGCTTCACGCCATAGATGATCGCCAGCACAGCCACCAGCGACAGCGCCGCGCTGAGCAGGTCAATTCGGCCCGCCCTGGGATCGCGGTATTCCGGCAGGAAGAGCGGCCCCAGCAGAAGCAAGAGCGCCATGACGGGCACGCCCAACAGAAACACCGCGCCCCATGAGAAGTGTTCCAGCACGAAGCCGCCCACCAGGGGACCCACCGCGCCGCCCACCGAAAAACCGGAGATCCACAGGCCGATGGCCCGGCTGCGCTGGTGTGGATTGACGAACATATTCCGGATCAGCGACAGTGTAGACGGCATGAGCGTCGCGCCCGCCACGCCGAGCAGCGCCCGGCTGGCGATGAGCATACCGGCGCTCGTCGAAAACGCGGCGATAGTAGAAGCGAGGCCGAACGCGCCTGCGCCGATCAGCAACAGTTTGCGCCGTCCGATGCGATCCCCCAGCGTGCCCATCGTGATCAGCGACCCGGCGACCAGGAAGCCGTAGATGTCCACGATCCACAGCAATTCGGCGCTGGTCGGGGCCAGTTTCTCGCTGAG
>JADZBY010000447.1 GCA_020851855.1 Anaerolineae bacterium | reverse complement strand
CCGCGTCCACCGACCATCCCAACGGACGAGGCAGGCCTCGTCCCTACACGCCGCCGTAGGGACAACGCCTGCGTTGTCCGCGTCCACCGACCATCCCAACGGACGAGGCAGGCCTGGTCCCTGCGTGACGGCGTAGGGACAACGCCTGCGTTGTCCGCGTCCACCAACCACCCCAACGGACGAGGCAGGCCTCGTCCCTACGTGACGGCGTAGGGACAACGCCTGCGTTGTCCGCGTTTCACCAACCACCCCAACGGACGAGGCAGGCCTCGTCCCTACGTGACGGCGTAGGGACAACGCCTGCGTTGTCCGCGTTTCACCCTGTCGCCGCCGGGGGATGCGGTTAATTCAGGCCCACCTCAACCATTGGCCCCAGGGCCGCGCCCTGGGCGTCAAGCGCGTTGGCGTGGTGAATCTCGCCCGCGCCGTCGAGCGTGTACAGGCCGACGCGCACCCCGACCACGTCCTGCCACGTCGCGCCCTCGACAAACTGCGATTCATCCAAACAGCGCGTCGCGACCAACGTATCGCCCGTGCGCCAGTACCTTCCCGCCCAGAACGGCCCATCCGCAACCATCAGCCGCTCCCCGTCGTCATCCACGAGGTGCAGCGCCAGTTGGAAGGCGTCGCCCGCCGGGCCGGACGCCGGGCCGTCGAGCCGCCAGGCGAAGTTCAGGCACGCTGCCGGTCCCCAGCGATAGGCGACCAGGGTTGCGCCGTTGTCGAAGCGCCACGCCTGCGGCAGCCAATAGTAGTAATCGGAGCGGAAATCGTCGTGCGACCAGTCGCGCAGCCGGTAGCACGTTTCCGGCTCGCCCGTCTGAATGTCCGGGCGCATCGGGAAGACCTGCCCCGGCCCATTGCAGCCCGATTCCAGCACGAGCGCCGGTTCCTGCGGGAACACATTGATCCCCGGCGGAATCGGGCGGCGATCTGGCGCGCGGTCGAGCAGCACATCCCAGACGGTGCTTGCCTCGTCAAAGCCGACCGCGCCGCCGTCCAGCCGGAAGAGGACCTGATCGGGATTCTGGGCCAGGATCGCGTCCCGGACCGGCGCAAGCCAGCCGAGCGGTACGCCGAAGCCGCCCGGCGTGGCGACCGTGTTCAGCACCCCGAACAGCGCCAGCGTCAGCCACGCCTGGAACACCGCCACGAGCGCCAGTGCGCCGCCGATCACGGCAAAAACCGCCCGCCGCAGGCCGATCTGCGCCCGTAGCCCGCGCCACACGTCCGCCAGCGCTGCGCCGAGTGCGATGAACGCCGCCGGCAGCATGGGAATCAGGTAGTGAAGCTGCGCCTCGGTCCACGTGATGGAGAAGGCGAGTGGGATCGGCCACACCCACAGCGCCACGGTCAGATCGACCGGCGCACGCGGCCCGCCGCGCACGCCGCGCGCCAGCACGTACACGCCCGCCAGCAGCGTGGCGACCGCGAAAGCCTGGAGAAGCGGGTAAGCTGGCGGCGCGCTGTCCAGGTAATGCTGAAAGGCGCGGCTCCCGGCCAGGGAGTGAATATCCGTGCCGCCGAGCGCCATCAGGGTGAAGTCCAGCGAGCGTGCGGTGAGGCCCAGCCCGGCGCTTTCGCCCGTCGGTGCGCTGCCGAAGCCGCCCGATAGCCCATCACCGCCCGCCCGCAAGATGCCCAGCCCAAACGGCGCGCACAGCAGCGCCGCGACGAGCAGCCCGATCCAGAAGGCGCGGTCCCAATAGCCGCGCCGCCGTCCGCGCAGAATCAGATACACAGACGCGGGGATCAGGGCAAAGGTGACGTAGTGAATCTGCCCGGTGACGGCCAGCAGCGGCAGGTGGGCAAACCGGGCGGCGCGCCTGCCTTCCACGAAGCCCAGGAGTCCGCTGCCCACCGTGAGCAGAACGAAGGCAGGCAACAGGTCTTGCGCCCAGACTTTGCGGGCGAAAATGACGGCCCAGGGGTTGACGGCGAAAAACAGCCCGGCGGTCAGCGCGGCAAGCGGCCCGTAGTAACGCCGCGCCAGCAGGTAGGCCAGCAGCACGGCGATCACGTTCAGCGCCGCCACGTAGTGCGTGGCCAGCACCGGGTCATCCGAGACGAGGAACGGCGGGACGAACAGGTACACGCTGAAGGGTGGGTTGGGCAAGCCGACCGATGAGGTGATGCCCAGCAGCGGCAGGGATTCTCCATGCGCCATGTCCAGCGCCAGCCGGGAGAGATTCGCCTCGTCGCGCTTGAACTCGACCACGCCGGGATTGCCCAGGCGCAGTCCGGCGGCGAGCAGCACGATCAGCGCCAGAATCAGCCACTCGGCGGGCGCAGGGCGTTTTGCGTAGATGGGGAGTGGAGAGTCAATCAAAGCGTATCTCGACCTGTTGTCCTGCGGGCGCGCCATCCGGGCCGATCACGTCCACGTTGTGGAAGATATCCCCCGACGGGCTGCCCTGAATGGTGTACAGGCCCAGCCGCGCCCCGGCGATGGTCGCGCCGCTGCCGCCATCCGGCGGGCCGGGCAGGCAGTTGTCGCGCGCGAACACATCGCCCGCGCGCCAGTAGCGGCCATTCCAGAACGGCGCGTCGGCCTGGGCGATGCGCGCGCCGTCGCTGTCCACGACGTGCACCGCGAGGTTGAAAAAGTCGCTCACCGGGCCGCGCGCAGGCCGGTCCGCCGTCCAGGCCGTGCGCAGGCAGCCGCGCACCGCGTCCCAGGCATAACCGACCAGCCGGGCGGAATTGGCGAAAACCGCGCCGCCCGTGTACGGCTGCACGGAACCTGCGTCAAACGCGCCGGGCGGTTGGATTCCGACCGCGTAACACAGCTCGTTCGCCCCGCCGCCGAACGGTGGACGCATGTAAAACTGCGCCGCGCCCGCGCTGCAATCCAGCGACAGCGTGACGGCGGCCTGTGCGGGATAGGCCCGGATTCCGTCGCCTAGGAAGCGCACCAGCGGCGCACGGTCGAGCAGCACGTTCCAGATGCTCGCCTGTTCGTTGAAGCCGATGAACTGGCCGTCCAGTGTCGCAAGCGCCTGTTCGGGCGACTGGTCGAGGATCGCATCGCGCACGGGCATCAGCCAGCCCAGCGGCGTGCTGAAGCCGCCCGGCGTGGCGTAGCGGTTGGCGAAGTCGAGAAAGGCGATCTGCACCCACGCCTGGAGCGCAACCACCGCCGCCAGCCCAACCGCGCCGAGCGCCAGCGCTGCCGCTCTCGCCCGACCGCGCAGCGCCGCCAGCAGATCGCCCACTGCCGCGCCAAGCGCCAGAAAGGCGGCGGGCAGGATGGCGATCATGTAGTGCGAATAGACCGGCGTCCAGGTGATGGAAAAGGCGAGCGGCGTCACGGCCAGCCACAGGAGCACCGTCACGTCAACCGGCGTGCGGCGGTCGCGGCGGATGAATGCGCGCGCCGCCAGCCACAGCGCGGCGATCCCGACCAGCGCGCCGAGCACAACCAGCAGCGGGTCAGGGTCCGGCGCGCTGGCGCGAAAGGCGGGCGCGGCGTCGCCGGCCAGCGCCGCGTAGCCCGTCCCGGCGATGGCCTGAAAGGCGAGGCGCAGCGCATCGGTGCTGATCGTCAGCGGCGCGGCGGCGGAGTCGCGCGTGAAGGCCCGCGCCAGCGCATCCGGGCTGAACAAGTTGTCGCGCAGCGCCCCGGCCAGGTAGGGCACGAAGATGAGCGCCGCCAGCGGCAGGCCCAGCCAGAACTCACGCCGGACGGTGCGCCTGCGCCATCCGACCAGCAGCAGAAAGAGCGAGATGGGAATCAGGAAGAACGCGCCATAGTGAATCTGCCCGGCGATGGCCAGCAGCGGCAGGTGGGCGAGCTGCGCCCAACGTTTGCCGTCCAGGAAGCCGAGCAGCGCCGATCCGATGGCCAGCGCCACGAACAGCGGCAGCATTTCCTGCGCCCACAGCTTGCGCGAAAAATGCACGGCCCACAGCCCGGCGGCGTACAAGGCTCCGGCGGCGATGGCGGGCGCGACGCCGTAATAGCGCCGGGCGAGCAGGGTGACCAGCCCGACGGCGATCACGTTGAGCAGGCCCACGTAACTGGTGGCGAGCACCGGGCTGTCGCTGAGCAGGTAGGGCGGCGCAAGCAGGTAGGCGCTCATCGGCGCGTTGCGGATGCCGACCGACGAGTCGATGCCCAGCAGGGGAAAATCCCGTCCGCGCGCCAGGTCGAGCGCCAGCCGGGAGAGATTCGCCTCGTCCTGCCGGAACTCGACCACGCCGGGCGCGCCAAGCCGCAATAGCGCCGCCACGAGAAGAATCAGGATGAAAGTCAGGCGTTCGGCAATGCGAGCGGACACCCCTCACCCCCTGCCCTTGCCAGAAGAGGGGTTGTCGTGCGGTGCGGAGTTGGCGTCGGGTTCCCCCTCTGCCATGTACTCATGGAGAGGGGGCCAGGGGGTGAGGGGCTTCGCGGTCAACTCAACTGTCTTCCTGGGCGGCGCGACGAAGGTAGTCGGCGGCTTCTTCGACCGTCGCATGGATGGTCGGGTCGGGGCGGTACGTGTTGCGCGTCAGCGTGGTCATCATCATCTCGACCATCGGCTCGGCCCCGACGAGCGCCACCCGCTCCAGCGTGGGCAGCTTGAAGCTCCCCTCACGCACGGCGGGCATCGCCCCGCGCGGAAACTCGGACAGGCCGCGATAGTCGAAGATCATATCGACCAGGTCGGGGATATTTGCCGCCAGCGCCCAGACCTGCTGCGCGCCCGCTTCCAGGTCTTCCAGGGTGAGCGGGTCGCTGAGGGCATAGAGGATGATGTGCTTGTCTTCGTACCAGCGCACGTCTACCGGCATGGCTGCCTGACCTACCCGTTGTGCCGAATGAACAGGACGCGACGATCCCGGGATCAATACTGAAATAAATCCATAAAGTCGTCAAGAGCCTGGCGCGAACTGGCCTGGATGTCGAAGAACCATTCCAGGTGGCTCCAGGCGTAACGCACGCCGCCCTCAACCTGACTGAGATAAAAGCTGTAGTGCGTTTCGCCAAGCCCGATGCGCCGCGCGACGTTCGCCGGGCCGGCCTGATCCTCGACCAGCATCACGCCAAGCTGGGCGGCGGCGTAGGATACGGCGCGCGACCCCTGAATCTCGATACGGTCCCCGCCGCTGGTGTAGATGGCATGGAAGTCGTCCAGGCCGCCGATGATCGTCTCGCGCTGGAAGCGGCCCAGTTGCGGCGGAAGGAGCGCCTCGCTGGTCGTGATGCTGGCGTCCGGCACGGGGCGGTTTGGCGCGTCGTATGGCCCGACCGCCGGCGAGACGACGTCCTGCTGCGCGACGTTCAGCATGACCACCACGAGCGCGATCATCACCAGGACCACCAGCGCCGACGAGACGACGGCGAAGACCATCAGCCCGGTGGCCGTGCGTTCTTCCTGTTCGGGTGTGTTTGGGGTGGGACTGCCCAACCCGGACGCGCTCATGCCGACCTCAACAGGGGCAGGATTCTGCAACGTAGCGCCGCCCAAAGGCGTACAGGGACTTCAGGCGTCGCAGGTGCTCTGCCACCACGCACCGCGCAAAGCACTGCGCACTGCACACCATCCTTACAGGGGGAGAGCATGACACCGATTGTCGAGATTCGCAATCTGCAGAAGCGCTACAAGCCGACTCCGGGCGCTTCTGAAAAGGACCGCAGCGGCCATCTCGCGGTGAACGACATCTCTTTCACTATCGAGCGCGGCGAAATTTTCAGCCTGCTCGGCCCCAACGGCGCGGGCAAAACCACCACGATCAGCATGATGAGCGGCCTCTTGACGCCCACGGCGGGCGAAGTGATCATCGACGGCCACTCCATCACGACGGAACCCATCGCCGCCAAGAAGCTGATGGGCGTCGTCCCGCAGGAAATCGCGCTCTACCCGGAGCTGAGCGCCCGCGCCAACCTGGAATTTTTCGGGCGTTTGTACGGGCTAGATGGCGCAGAGCTGGCCAAACGCTGCGATGAGGTGCTCGGCTTCATCGACCTGCGCGACCGCCAGCGCGAGCGCGTGGACACCTTCTCCGGCGGCATGAAACGGCGCGTGAACATCGGCGTTGGCCTCTTGCACCGCCCGGCGCTCGTCTTCATGGACGAGCCGACCGTCGGCGTAGACCCGCAGAGCCGCCGCAGCATCCTGGACGCCGTGAAGGACCTCAACCGGCAGGGCATGACCGTCCTGTACACCACGCACTACATGGAAGAGGCGAGCGAGCTGTCGCACCGCATCGGCAT
>JADZBY010000446.1 GCA_020851855.1 Anaerolineae bacterium | reverse complement strand
TCCGTGTGACCTGCCCGGATTGCCCCTGCGGAGTGACCCGCCTCATGTACTTCACGCTCGAAAAGCTCAAGGCCAACATCCCGGCCATCCTTGCCGCCGCCCAGCGCGCCGAGACGCTGATCCCCGACGTGTTCATCGCGCCCGACCTGGGCGACCCGCACCACACGGTGATGGCCCCGCCGCCTGCGCCTGGCGATCCCTGCTGGGCGGCGCTGCGCCCGTTCGAGAAGATGGGCGTCATGCCCGGCGTGGCTCCCGACCAGCCGCCCGCCAGGCTGGGTTGGGGCCATCCGGTGGATGGCGGGCACATGTTCTGGATGCGGGCGCGATTCTCCGTGCCGGAAGGCTGGCCCGGCGGTGCAGAAGGCCACCGCGTGCTTTTCGCCTTCGACTGGCAGGACCAGGACCGTAGCGATCACGCCATCGAGGCCGTCGTGTACCTGGACGGCGTCGCATTGGCCGGCTTCGACGAGTTTCACCGTTCCGCTGTGCTGCCACAATACGCTTGCACGGGCGAGCACGCGATCGGCATTCGGCTGTACGCGCCCTATCCGAAGGCCTTCGCCGGATTCAGGCTGGCGCTCCGCGACGAGGCCATTTTCCGGCTTGGGCACACGCTGCGCGCCGCCGTGGAAGCGGTTCACACGCTGCGCGATAGCGATCTGGCGCGCGGCAGGCTGCTGGCCGTGCTGAACGCCGCGTACAACCTTCTCGATCTGCGGGACGGCTTCCAGAGCGCACGTTTCGCCCGGAGCGCTCGCGACGCGCTCGCCCTGCTGGAACGCGACCTGCCCGCCGGGGCGGACGCCGGGCCGCGCCCGCGCGTCACCGCGACGGGCCATTCGCACCTGGACATCGGCTGGCTGTGGCCGGTGTGGCGCTCGCGGCACAAGGCGGCGCACACGGTGGCCACCGCGCTGCACCTGATGGAGCGCTACCCGGACTACCATTTCAGCATCAGCCAGCCGCAGGTGCTCGCCTTCCTGAAGGAAGACGATCCGGCGTTGTTCGCCCGCGCCCAGGCGAGGGCCGCCGAGGGCCGCTTCGAGCCGGTGGGCACGATGTGGGTCGAGGCCGATTGCAACGTGACCAGCGGCGAGTCGCTGGTGCGGCAGTTGGTGCACGGCGCGCGCTTTTGGCGGGAAGCCTTCGGCGTGGAGCCGCGCCTGGTGTGGCTGCCGGACGTGTTCGGCTACACCGCCGCCATGCCGCAGATCATGCGCCTGTGCGGCATCGACTGTTTCATGACCACCAAGATCAGCTGGAACCAGTTCAACCGCACGCCCTACGATACTTTTCGCTGGCGCGGCATCGACGGTACGGAAGTGCTGGCCCACTTCATCACCGCCAGCGCCGATCCGCTCAAGCACCCGTCCGAGGCGCAGTTTTACACCTACAACGGCGACATGAGCGGCGGGCAGGTCTTCGGCCTGTGGAACCATTACCGGCAGAAGGCCATCAACCCGGATGTGCTGTACAGCTTTGGCTGGGGCGATGGCGGCGGCGGGCCGACGGAAACCATGCTCGAAGCGGCGCGGGTATTCGCCGACCTGCCCAGTTTCCCGCAGGTGACGCCGGGCCGTGTGGCGGACTATTTCGAGGCGCTCAGGCGGCGCGTCTGGGATCAGCCGGAGCTGCCCGTCTGGTCGGGCGAGCTGTACCTGGAGTTCCACCGGGGCACGTACACCAGCCAGGCGAAGGTGAAACAGGGCAACCGGCGGGCCGAACTGGCGCTGCGTGAGGCGGAATGGCTGGACGCGCTGGCCGGACTGCTCACCGGCGCAGAACCGCACAGCGCCGAACTCGACTCGCTCTGGAAAACGGTGCTCTTGAACCAGTTCCACGACATTTTGCCGGGCAGCAGTGTGCCGCTGGTCTATGCCGACACGCACGCCGAACATGCCCACGTCCTGCGCGAAGTCGGCAAGATTCGCGATGCGGGCATGGCGCGCGTGCTCGATCAGGTCGCGCTCGATGGGCCGTCCGTCGTCGTGCTCAATACGCTGCCCTTCATGCGCAAGGAAGTCGTCGCCGTGCCGCTGGCCGAGGGCGAAAGTGACCTGCGCCTGGGCAGGCCGGACGCTGAGCCGC
The DNA here is from genome assembly GCA_020851855.1 of Anaerolineae bacterium. Classification (GTDB taxonomy): domain Bacteria; phylum Chloroflexota; class Anaerolineae; order Aggregatilineales; family UBA2796; genus JADZBY01. Next base: position 889 of record JADZBY010000446.1, on the reverse strand, counting down.
TGCCCACGCAGATCGTGGACGCTCCCGACGGCGGCAAAGCGGCGCTGGTCATGGCGCATGCGCCCGGTTACGGATACGCGGTCCTGGGACGCGGCGACGAGAACGCGCCTGAGCCGCCCATCCCCGTCAAGGCGACCGAGCGCACGCTGGAAAACGGCTTCTTGCGGTTGGAACTGGATGAGAACGGCGAGATTGGCTCCCTGTACGACCTGCAATCTGGCCGGGAAATCGCCGCGCCGGGCAAGACGCTCAACCAGCTGGTCGCCTACGAGGATCGCCCGCTCACCTGGGATGCCTGGGACATCGAAATCTACTATGAAGAGAAGCCGTACCCGGTCCGGGATGTGGAGAGTTGGCGCGCGCTTGAGGCCGGGCCGCTGCGGGGCGTGATCGCGATTACCCGGCGCTATGGTCAAAGCCGCATCACGCAGCGGATCACGATGCACGCCGGGAGCCGCCGCGTCGACGTCGTGACGGACGTGGACTGGCAAGCGCGCCAGACGCTCCTGCGGGCGCTCTTCCCGCTCGACATCAATACCAATCGCGCGACGTGCGAGATACAGTTCGGCGCGGTGGAACGCCCGACGCACCGCAACACGTCCTGGGATGTGGCGCGCTTCGAGGTGTGCGCCCACCGCTGGGTCGACCTGAGCGAGGGCAATTACGGCGTGGCGCTCTTGAACGATGGCAAATACGGCCACAGCCTGCACGATAACACGCTCGGCCTGTCGCTGCTGCGCAGCCCGGTCCATCCCGACCCGGACGCCGACCGGGGCGCGCACCATTTCACGTACAGCCTGTACCCGCACCCGGGCGATTGGCGCGCGGCGGGCGTTGTTCGCGAAGCCTACGCGCTGAATGCGCCGCTGCACGTGGCGCGCCGCGACGG
>JADZBY010000445.1 GCA_020851855.1 Anaerolineae bacterium | reverse complement strand
GTTGGTGGGGCGGCGCGCCCCCCGCCCGGTGGCCGCCCCAATTCCTCAGACTCCTGCGTGTGGCCAGGGGGCGAGGCTCAGTTGTCCCCGTCGGTGATGCGGTACAGGATGTCCGGCGCGGCGTGATCGCTCGGTTTGCGCGGCGGCAGCGGTTCGGCGGCGACCGCATCTCGCACGGCGTCAAAGGTGCTCGGACTGGCGATGATTTCTCCGCCGAGCGCATTCTCCTGGAGCCACTTCGCCAGCTCGACCGTATCCCCGATGGCCGTGAACTCCTTGCGGCGTGGGCTGCCGACGTTGCCCAGGATGGCCGCCCCGGTGTGGATGCCGATGCCGAAGAGCAGGCGCTGTTCCGGCGGCAGGACGTCGTGCAACGCGCGCATTTCGCGCATGATGGCGTTCGCGGCGGCCACCGCACGGCGCGGATGATCGGCCTGGGGGTTCAATTGCGTGTTGTAGAGGGCGACGACGGCATCGCCCATGTACTTGTCGATGATGCCTTCCGTGGCGTTGATGGCGTCCGTGCACACGGACAGGTAACGGTTGATGACGGCCATCACCGTTTCGGGCGGGCGCGCCTCGCTGAAGGACGTGAAGCCGCGCACGTCGCAGTACACGACGGTGATCTCGCGCTCCACACCGCCCAACTCAAGCTGGTCGATAGTCTGGATGTTGTCGAGCATGGCCGGCGTCATGTAGCGGCGCACGGCGCTCAGCGTGGCGGCCTGCTGCTTGAGCGCCGTCAGGTCGTCGAGCACGATGGCGACGCCCTGCGTGACCTGCTCTGAATCCTTGAACGGGCTGAGCTTGAGATTCAGGTTGACCTGCCCACGCGGACCGAGGATCGGCTCGACCTCGATGGTCTGCTGGCGGTCCTGGTCGCGCACTTCGCGCACGGCGGCGTCGAAGCCGTCGTACAGCGCGGGCAGCACTGCCCATAACGACTGGCCGAGCGTGCGCTCGCGCTCCAGGTTGAGGATGCGCGCCGCCGCGTCGTTCACGGCCATCACCAGCTCGTCGCGGTCCGCCGTGATCACGCCGCTGCCGATGGACGCAAAGACGTTGTCCATGAACGCCTTGGTCGTGGTGATTTCCGCCAGGCTGGCCCGGATTCGCTCGAAGAGGCGCGCGTTTTCGATGGCCACGGCGGCCTGGTTGGCGAAGGCGTACACGACGCGCTGCTCGCGCTCCCCAAACAGGCCCTGCCGGAAGCGGTTATCGACGTACACCGCGCCGATCACGTCGCCTTTGCGCTTGAGCGGCACGCAGAGGATGCTGCGCAGCATGTAGTCGAAGATGCTCTCGGCCTCTCGGAAGCGCGGGTCTTCCTGGGCGTTCATGGTGACCACCGGCTCGCCCTGCCGGATGACGCGCTCCACGACGGTCTGGCTGAGGATGTATTCCTCGTCGCTGACGTCGGCCTGGAGCATGTTGCGGGCGATGGGATAGTCCAACTCGCCCGTCTCCGGGTCTTTGAGCACCAGGTAGCCGCGCTCGGCCCCGGTGAGCGCGATGACCGAGTCGATCACGTCGCTCAGCACGCGGTCGAGTTCCAGCACGGAGTTGATGACCTGCGTGGTGCGCGCCAGTTCCCGAAGTTGCTGCAATTCGGTGTGGTTTTCGCCGAAGGTCGTTTGCAGAGTGGAGAGTTCCTGCCCGAAGTGCTGCAAGTTGTCCAGCGGCTCGGTGGCCAGCTCCATGCCGCGCTGGGCGAGCAGGTCACGCTGTGCGCGCAACATGCCGGCCATGTCCTCGATGAGCCGCCCCAGGCCGTGAAGCACATCCGCCGTGCCGAGCACGCCCGCCGCAGGCGTTTCGCTGCTATTCATGGTCATGCTCGTCGCCTATCCTTCAGCATATCCGCTTGCCCGCACGACGCGGCAAACGTCCACGGCTTCGCGCCGGCCCTTCACCTGAAGTTGCTCGCGCGCCGCAATCGTCAGCTTGTCGCCGAGCGCTTCGAGCGCAGGCTGGCAGTGGCGCAGGCTGTCCGCGCTCAACACCAGTTGGCCGGGTTCCGCGTTTTCGAGCAGCCGGTGCGCCAGATTGACCGCGTCGCCCAGCGCGGTGAACTCGCGCCGTTCCTCGCCGCCCACATTGCCCAGCGTCGCCTCGCCGGTGTGGATGCCCATCCGGTAATAGAGCGCACCGGGCGGTTCACCGAGCGCGCGGTAGAACTGGGCGAACTCGTCCATCATGGTCATCGCGGCCAGGACGGCGTGCCAGGCGTGGTCTTCCGCCGGGTTCAGCTGGGTGTTGAACAGGCCCATGATCTCGTTGGCCATGTACTTGTCGATGACGCCCGCCTGTTGCGTGATGGCGTCGGCGGCGATGGTCAGGTGACGGTTGAGCAGCGCCATCACTTCCTGCGGGGGCATTCCGGGCGGAAAAGCGCTGAAGCGGCGCACGTCCACGAACAGGATCGTGATCATCCGGCGCTCGCCGCCCAGGCCGAGCCGGTCGATGTTCTGGATGTTATCGACCACGGCGGGCGGCAGGTAGCGGCGCACCACGTTCAGCTGCGCCTCGCGCCGCCGCGACTCGGTCACGTCGTCCACGACCAGCGCGACGCCTTCGATCTGGCCCTCGGTGTTGCGCAGCGGCGAAAAGTGCAGCGAGAGATTGACCGCGCCGCGCCCTTCGATATCGGTTTCCAGCTCGACCGTCTCGTCTATGCCATCCTCGCGCACGGCGGCGAGCGTATCGTCGTGGACGAGCGGCCACACGTCGGAAAGGCGCTGGCCGATCACGTCGCCATCGTCCAGGCCCAAAATGCGCCGCGCCGTGTCATTCACCGCCGTGATGCGGTGCTCGGCGTCGGTGGTGATCACGCCGCTGGCAATCGAGGCAAAGACGTTGGCCAGCAAGTCTTTCATCGCCGTGATTTCGGCCAGGCTGGCTTGCAGGCGCTCGTACAGGCGCGCATTCTCAATGGCGACGGCGGCCTGGTTGGCGAAGGTTTGCAGGAGTTCTTTCTCTTTTTCGCCAAAGAGGCCCTGTTTGATGCGGTTGTCGGTATAAATAACGCCTGTCACGCTGCCCTTGAGGATGAGCGGCACGCACAGGATGCTGCGCAGGGCATAGCTGACCACGCTCACGCGCATCTGGAAGCGTGGGTCCTGCCCGGCGTTCGTGGTCAGCACGGGCTGGCCGGTGCGCGCGACTTCCTCGACAATGGTATTGCTGATGATCGACTCGTTCTCGCTCAGCGAACGGTGCTCGATGTTGCGCGCCACGCGGAACTCCATGTCGCCGGTGTCCGGGTTGCGCAGCATCAGGTAACCACGCTCGGCGCGCGTGAGGAAAATGACGGTGTCCATCACCTCGTTCAGCACGCCGTCCAGATCGAGCGTCGAGTTGATGACTTCTGTGGTGCGGCCAAGCTCGCGCAGGCGCTGCAACTCGGTCGAGACAGTCGCAAAGTGCTGGGCGAGCGTCTCCAACTCGGACCGGATGCGCTGCAGGCCGGCAAGCGTGCCGGGCGGCAGGCTCATGCCCTGTTTCTGAAGGCGGGCGCGCTGTTCGCGGAACTGCGCTTCCAGGGCGTTGAGCGCCTTGATCAAGCGCGCGATATGGTCCGTCTCGTGAGTGCGAACCTGGCTGGTGGCGTCAGTCATAATATGAGATGCAATTCTCTGCTGCGCGACGGCCTGGATAAGTGGCGATTATAATGGATGGCTGTGGGCAAGCCAAGACACGCGGCCCGATTGCGCCTTCAACACACTGTGCCATCATCACCCTGTGGAGTAGTGCGAATGCGTTTTCAAGAGTTGCTGGATGCGGCCCCGGATGTTCTCTCGCGTCCCACGGGCGATGCCGAGGTGACTGCGCCGATCAGTGAAGATCACCGGTATCTCAAGCCGGGCGGTGTGTTTGTCGCTCGTAAGGGGCAGCATTTCGATTCGCATGCCGTCATCGGCGAGGCGGCGGCGGCGGGCGCGGTGGCTGTGGTGGGCGAATACCCGCCGGAGCGCGCCGCGTGCCCGGTCCCCTATGCCCAGGTCGCGGATGCCCAGCAGGCGCTCGGTTTCCTGGCGGCGGCCTCTCAGGGGTTCCCGTCGCGCGCGCTGATCGTGATCGGCGTGACCGGGACCGATGGCAAAACGACCACCACCAATCTGGTGTACAACATCCTGCGCGCGGCGGGCTTCAAGGCGGGCATGATCAGCACGGTGAACGCCGTGATTGGCGACGAAAAGCTCGATACCGGGCTGCACACGACGACGCCCAGCGCGCCGGACATCCAGCACTATCTGCGCCGCATGGTCAATGCCGGGCTGACGCACTGTGTGCTGGAGACGACCAGTCACGGGCTGGCGCAGGGCCGCGTGAACGGCGTCGATTATGACGTGGCCGTCCTCACCAACCTGACCCACGAGCACCTCGACTTCCACGGCAGCTTCGAGGCGTACCGTGACGCGAAAGCCAGGCTGTTCCGGATGTTGAGCGCGACGCACCGCAAGCCGGACCAGCGTAAGGTGGCCGTGGTGAACGTGGACGATCCCAACGCGGCGTACTTCATGGGCATCCCCGCCGACCAGCGCCTGACGTACAGCACCGACAAGCACGCGGCGGACTTCAGCGCGCTGGCCTGGATGTCCACGCCGCGAGGCACGACGGTGCGCATCAACATGGCGGGCGTCAGTCTGCTGGCCGAAACGAGCCTGATTGGCCAGTTCAACATCCAGAACATGCTGGCCGCCGCCGCCGCCGGTTACGCCGCCGGTTGCGGACCGCAGGCGGTGATCGACGGCATCCAGGCGACGCCGCCCGTGCCGGGGCGCATGGAGTTGATCGACGAGGGGCAAGCGTTCACCGCCATCGTTGACTTCGCCCACACGCCCAACGCGCTGCGCCGGGCGCTGGAGACGGTGCGGCAGCTCACCAACGAGCGCGTCATCGCCGTGTTTGGCAGCGCCGGGCTGCGTGACCGCGAAAAGCGCCGCCTGATGGCCGAGATCAGCGCGGAGTTGGCAGACATCACCGTGCTGACCGCCGAAGACCCGCGCACCGAGTCGCTGGATGCGATCCTGAATGGCATGGCCGAGGCGGCAAAAGCGAAGGG
>JADZBY010000444.1 GCA_020851855.1 Anaerolineae bacterium | reverse complement strand
TGGCCTGGATCAGAAAGTCGAGCGTGGGCCGGTCGCCGCTTTCCCAGCCCAGATGCTCCAGGATGGCCTCTGGCGCGCCGTCGTGTAGCTCTTCCTGCTTGATGTCCAGGCCGAGCGCCGTGCGCAGAAACGCCGACGACAGGCGCGGGTCCTGCAACGGGTTGCCGATGTGAAAGCTGATGCGCTCTTCGGGCGGGACCGGCGCGGCGGCGGTCGTCTCGCTGACCTCGGAGACGCGCGCCACGCGGATCGGCTTCAGCCGGAAGTACGCCGCTGAGTTAGGCTGATCGAGCATCGTCTGGCACTCGTTCGGATAGCGCTTGCACAGGCCGCATTCGCAGCATCATTTGGCCGGCGTGATCGCCCCGTCCGACCCGGCCTCGTCGCTCTTTTCGGATTCCTTCTGCAACAGGTTGCGGAAGAGGGTGAACAGCGCCGAGCCGTTCGCCAGTTCTTGCGGCGTCAGCGAGATCACGGTGCGCGCGTTCTTCAGGCCCTGGCTCGCTTCGGCCAGCCGGGCGGCCTGCGGCGTCAGCATGAGCAATTCCGGGCTGCGGCGCAGCACTTCCAGCTCTTCCTTTTCGAAATCGAGGCGCATCCGGCTGCGGGCCAGCTCGTCCTCGATGCGCTGCCGGGCCAGTTCGGCGTCGCTCTGGAACTGCGCCTTGCCCAATTCGGCCTTCTTCAGTTCAAGCGTGTGTTCCATCTCCGCGATCTCTTCGTCGGCCTTGAACTTGGCCCGCGCCGCCACCACGCGCGCCTGGTGGTGAAGCTGCTCGGTTTGTTCCATCAGGCGCGCCGCCTCTTGCTGGCGCAGCGCTTCCGCGATCTTCGGGTCCACCGGGTCAATCGACTGCACGGCCAGCGAGATCAGCTCGATGCCGAACTGCTCTTCGATCTGGCGCAGGTGGGCGTTCAGGTGCTTTTGCAGGGCGGGCGACGAGATCGCGCCGATATCGGTGCGCTCCGTGTATTCTTTGACCAACGCCTGAAGCAGGATGCGCACCTGATCGACGGCCCGCGCCACCGCCTCGCTATCCCAGCCGCCGACTCGGATCAGGGCCGAGATGTGCTCGACCGACGGCCCGGCAGAGCCGACCAGCTTCACGCGCACCACCAGGTTGCCGACTGTGCCTGCCTCAACCGTGAGTTGGAGCGGGCTGGTGGCGCGCTTCAGGGGCAGGCTGAAATGGCGCGGGTAAAACAGGCCGCGCCGCACGCCGATCTTGCCGTTCGCCTCGTATAAGACCAGCGCATCGGGCCGGCGCACGCGAAACTCGAAGATCAGCAGCGCCAGACCCGCCAGCAGCAGGACCGCAAGAACTATCAACACGATGGTTTCCATAAGCCACACCTCAAATCCGTGGCGTCTCTGGCTCGTACCCGGCCAGTCAGTGCTTACGACGTTCGACAGCGGGAGCCGTGCAGCGCGCCACGATCCGGAAATTCACCGGGCCGGAAGATCGTGGCCTGTGCACATCCAGCTTGGCGGGGAAATTATACCTGACCTGGGGCGCGGCGGAGCGGGCGGCGCATTGGGAAAATGCCCACAAGCGGATGATGACGGTCAGGCGCGGTGGACACAGTTCCGGGTCAGCAGCGCGGACATCGGCGGCAGGCGCATCGCGACAGGGTAGGGCGGCGGGCGCGTCACGACGCGCCCCTACATGGACCGTGGCTGTAGGGGCGGCTCGCGAGCCGCCCGCATACCAGGGCTGCCTGCCCTACACGATGCGGTGCTTTGGCTCTTCGCCGCGCAACACGGCCAAACACTCGCTGAGCGCCGCGCGGCCCATCGCATTCGTGGCGTCGTCGGTGTGTGCGCCGGTGTGTGGTGTGGCGATGACGTGGGCGAAGCTCAGGACCGGGTAATCCGCGCCGGGCGGCTCACGGCGGAAGGTGTCGAGCGCTGCGCCCGCGATTTGGCCGCTTTCCAGCGCCTCGATGAGCGCGTCCTCGTCGATCAGCTCGCTGCGCGCCGTGTTGATCAGAAACGCGCCGTGTTTCATGCGCCGGATCAGGTCCCGGTTGAGCATGTTCTCCGTTGCGGGCGTGACCGGCAGGTGCAACGACAGGAAATCGGCGTGGCATAACACGTCGTCGCGCGGCATCCAGGCCACATCCCACGCGGCGGCCTGTTCGGCGCTCACCGCCGGGTCATAGCCGATGACGCGGCACTCGAATGCGCGCAGAAGGTGGGCGACCTGGCGACCAATTGCGCCCAGGCCGAGCAGCCCCACGACTTTTCCGCGCAGGCTGATGCCCTTCAGGCGCGGCCACTCGCCCGCACGGGTGCGCTGGTCGGCTTCGATCAGGTGGCGGGCCAGCGCGATCATCAATCCAACGGTCAGTTCGGCCACCGAAACGGCGTTTGCGCCCGGCGTGTTCGTCACCACGATGCCCTTCTGCCGCGCCGCTTCCAGGTCGACCCGATCCAATCCGACGCCGTAGCGGGCGATGACGCGCAGCCGGTCGGCCCGGTCGATCACCGCCCGCGTGATGTCGTCCAGCCCGGCGATCAGGCCATCCACGCCCTCGATCAGGGCGCTCAGGGCGTCTGAGGAGAGCGGGCGGTTGGTCGGGTTGTAGATGACTTCTCCGACGGCGGCTTCCAGGTCGGTGCGCAAGCTGGGATCGTTCATGGCATACGAGGTCGCCGTCACCAGCACACGGCACTGCTTGAGGTCGGTCATGGTCCGCTCTCCGGTGGAAGCCGCCCGGCGCGGCGCGGCTAGGTTGCAGCTACACCTACATTCGCCCCATGAGGTCGGCAATCGCGGACAGGTGCGCCCAGGTCTGCTCGTAGAGCGGCAGGATATTACGGTAAGTCGCGGCGCGCTCCGGGTCGGGCCGCGCCACGCCCTGCTGCTCCAGGATGCTGTTCACCTTCGTGAAGTCCGGCCACAATCCGCTGCCCACCGCCGCGATGGCCGCCGCGCCCAGCGAGGCGGCGTCCTGCCCGACGTTGGCCTTGACGAACGGCCTATCGAAGACATCCGCGAACATCTGCCGCCACGCCGCGCTGTTGCCGCCGCCGCCGACCATCAGGATCGCCTCGTCCAGCGAGACGAGCTGGGCCAGCTTGCGATACATGATGCACAGGTCGAAGGCGATGCCTTCCAGCACGGCGCGGATCAGGTCCGGGCGGGTGTGGCGCAGGTCCAGGCCCAGGAACGCGCCCCGGATGCGCGGATTGGGATAGGCGGCAGGGCCGCCGGCGAGGCTCGGATTGAAGAACAGCCGCCGCGCGCCCGGCTCGGAGTGCATGGCCGCCTCGACCATGAGATCGTACACGTCGCGCCCTTCGGCCTGCGCCTGGGCTTTCAGGTCCGGGCACACCACGTCGCGCAGCCAGCGCAACGAGCTTCCGGCGGCGAAGATCGAGGTGGCCGAGGTGTACATGCACGGGATGACGTGGGCGAAGACGAACGGCTTGATCGCGCGGTCCACGACGGGCTGCGCCGACGAGACGGCCAACCACGCCGACGATCCGAGCGACAGGTAGATGGC
>JADZBY010000443.1 GCA_020851855.1 Anaerolineae bacterium | reverse complement strand
TGGCGCAGGATTTCTCGATGCGCTACCCGCTGGTCGATGGCCAGGGCAACTTCGGCAGCATCGACGGCGACAGCCCGGCGGCCATGCGTTACACCGAGGCGCGGCTGGCGGCCATCGCCGAAGAGCTGCTCGTTGACCTGAATATGAACACCGTGGACTGGACCGACAACTTTGACGGCTCGCTCCAGGAACCCACGGTGCTGCCCGCCCGGCTGCCCAACCTGCTCTTGAACGGCTCCAGCGGCATCGCGGTGGGTATGGCGACCAATATCCCGCCGCACAACCTGCGCGAGATCGCGGCGGCGGTGTCGTACATGATCGACCACTACGACCGCTTCGAGGAAATCAGCGTCGATGACCTGATGCAGTTCGTCAAAGGCCCGGACTTCCCCACCGGCGCGACGATCTTGGGCGGCGAGTCGCTGCGAGAGGTGTACGCCACCGGACGCGGGCGGCTCATCGTGCGCGCGCAGACCGACATTGAAGAGATCGGCAGAGAGCGGCAGGCCATTGTCGTCACCGAGATTCCCTACCAGATCAACAAGGTGGGCGTCATCGAGCGGCTGGCGCAGCTGGTGCGCGATGGCAAGCTCAACGAGATCAGCGACCTGCGCGACGAATCCGACCGGAAGGGCATGCGCATCGTCATCGAGCTGAAGCGCACCGCCCAGCCGATGAAGGTCCTGAACCAGATTTACAAACACACGGCGCTGCAATCGACGTTCGGCGTGCAGATGCTGGCGCTGGTCGATGGCGAGCCGCGCACCATCAGCCTGAAACGTGCGCTGCAAATCTACATCGAGCACCGCCGTGAGGTCATCCGCCGCCGCTCCGAGTTCGAACTGGACCGGGCGCAGGCGCGGGCGCACATCCTGGAAGGCTATCTCAAGGCGCTGGGCGGCCTGGACGACGTGATCAAGACCATCCGCGAGGCCGCCGACTCCGAAGAGGCGCGCGACAACCTGATGATCCTGTTCGACCTGAGCGAAGCCCAGGCGCGCGCCATCCTGGACCTGCAACTGCGCCGCATCGCCGCGCTGGAACGCCAGAAGATCGAGGAAGAATACCAGCAGGTCACGGCGCAAATCGCGCACTTGAGGGACTTGCTCGCCCATCCGCACAAGATTCTGGCCCTCATCCGCAGCGACGTGAACCAACTGGCCGAGAAGTTCGGGGACGAGCGGCGCACCCGGCTGGACATGAACAGCTACGAGGGCTTTGACGAGGCCGACTTCGTGCGCGACGAGGAAGTGCTGATCTCAATCACGCAACGCGGTTATATCAAGCGCTCGCCCTCGGCGCTGTACCGCACGCAGGGGCGCGGCGGGCGCGGCGTGACGGGCATGGCCACCCGCGAAGAAGACGCCGTTGAGCACCTGCTGAGCGCCAACTCGCTCTCGCACGTCTTGTTCTTCACCAACCGGGGCAAAGTCTACGCCCTGCGCAGCTTCCAGATTCCCGCCACCGACCGCAACGGCAAGGGCACGATCATCACGGGCGTGATCGGGCTGGAGCCGGACGAGGCGATCACGGCGCTGACCTGCGTGGACGACTTCGACAGCGGCTATTTCGTCATGTGCACGCAGAACGGCAAGATCAAGCGCGTCAAAATCTCGGATTTCGCCTCGGTGCGCGCTAACGGCCTGATCGCGATGAGCCTGGACGAAGACGACCGGCTGCGCTGGGTCAAACGCACGACCGGGAACGACGCGATCCTGATCATCACCGCCAGGGGCTGGTCGATCCGGTTCCACGAGGACGACGTGCGCGTCATGGGCCGCCAGGCGATGGGCGTGAACGCCATCCGTTTGCAGGAAGGCGACCGGCTGGCCGGCGTGGACGTGGTCGACGAGTCGGTGTCCGAGCTGCTCATCGTCACGGCGCGCGGATACGGCAAACGCATCCCACTCGAAGAGTACCGGCTCCAGGCGCGGTACGGCATGGGCCTGCGCACGCTGGGCCAGAAGGCGATTGACCGCTTCGGGGAGATCGTCAGCGCGCACACGCTGCACGAGGACGACGAGATCACGATCATCACGCGCGAAGGCATGGCGCTGCGCACCCGCGCCGAGTCGATCCGGCTGGTGAGCCGGGCGGCAATGGGCGTGCGATTGATTAACCTGGGCCGCCATGACCGGGTGGTGAGCGTGGCCGTGGTCGAGGCGTCTGCGCCGGAGCATGTCGAGGATGCCGAAGACGATTCGGCGAACGGCCACCAGCCCGACGTGGACCTGGACGCGCTCACCGTGGACTCGCTGAATGGCGAGGTGGTAGACATGGAAGAAGAAGACCTGGGCGAGGACGAGGAGTAAACCCTCACCCCCGGCCCCTCTCCCTCATGGCGAGGGGAGAAAAGGCAGGGCGACGCCGAGGCGGACGAGGCAGGCCTCGTCCCTACACGAGACGCCGTAGGGACAACGCCTGCGTTGTCCGCATCTCATCCCATGCGCGCTTAGCCTGGGCGTAAGGGTATCGAGCACGGAGCCTGAATGTACGCACCCACCGATTTCAGCCCACCCGACGGGCCGGAAGCCCCGGACCGCGCGCCGCGACCGCCGCTGCCCCAGGAGCGGCTGGTCGGGCTGGCGGCGATGCTGATCCTGCTCGCGCTGTGCCTGCTGATGGCGATCAGCATGGACAGCGATATTTTCAACCCGTACAACACGGCGCAGGCCCAGACTCGCACCGCAACCGCCGGGCCGGACCTGGGCGCGCCTGCCAGCGAAGCGGACGGCACGCCTGCCGCCACCTGGGTGCACCCGACTATCGCGCCGCGCCCGACGCGCACGCCGCTCAACCCCAATCAGGCGGCGAGGAACTGAACCCTCACCCCTGACCCCTGCACCGCGAACGACGCCACAGCGCGAGAAGATGGGCGGCTCGCGAGCCGCCCCTACCGCGCTGCCATGTGTAGGGGCGCGTCGCGACGCGCCCGCCCGATTCGATAGCCTGTCTCCCGCCTCACCCCTGCTCGCGCTGGCGCAGGCGGTGAATGAACTCCACACTCTTCAGGCGCGTCTCCAGGTGATGCACCAGGTAATCGGCCAATGTGCGCTCGACTTCCTGCCGCACCAGCGGCGTCATGCGCACCCGCCGCGCCACCTCGCCATAGTCTCGCGTCTGGATGAAACGCAGCGCCTTCAGGCTCGGCAGGCTCAAGGGCAGCACGGAACGGCCACGCCGGTGATCGGGGCACACCACGCCGCCATCCTGGGCGCTGAAATACTGGTCGCGCGGCTGCAATTCTTCCTGCCCGACGGCGCATCGAAACAGGGCAGGCTGGAAACCGACCAGGGAGAGCAGTTTCAGCTCAAAATAACGCGCCACGAGGGATAGATCGGCGTCCGGCGCGCACAGCCAGCCCAGCGCCGCGTCGAGCAGGGCATAGAGCATCGGCGCGGGTTCTTCCGGCTCGGTGAAGCGGTCGAGAAGCTCCACGACGTAATAGGCATACGCGCCGCGATCCAGGTCCTCGCGCAGCGGCAGGAACGGCTCGACCTGCTCGGACTGCGAGACGGTGTATAGTTCCTGCCCGCGCGCCAGAAGCATCTGGACACGGCTGAACAACTCGACGTGCCCGGCCATGTGCGAGGCCGGCTTGCGCACGCCCTTCGCGATGGCGCGCAGTTTGCCGTGATCGGGTGTGAGCACCGTCAGCAAGCGGTCGGCCTCACCAAACTCGTGGCGGCGCAGGATGAGCGCTTCGCTGCGGAATACCTTTTCCGGGCGCGGCATAAGCTTTCGACCTGTAACTAACGGGCGTTGTCGGGCAGCTCGTCCGGGCCGAAGCCGAGCGGCAGCAGCGCGCGCAACGGCATCTCGTGGTGAATGCGGCCCGTCTCGTCGGCGATGATCACGAGCAGATCGGGCGCGAACTCGTAAAGCATCTGCCGGCAGATGCCGCACGGCGCGCCGCCGTTCTCGGTGACGACGGCCAGCGCCCGGAAGTGATACTCGCCCTCGCTGATAGCCTTGACCAGCGCGGTGCGTTCGGCGCAGATCGTGCCGCCAAACGAGGCGTTTTCGATGTTGCAGCCGCCGAAGATGCGATTATCGCGGGCCAGCAATGCCGCGCCGACGGCGTAGTGCGAATAGGGCGCATAGGCGCGGGCGCGGGCGTCCAGCGCGGCGGCGATGAGCAGGCGGCGCGTCTCGTCGCTGAGGGACACGGGGCCACGGTCCGGGCGGCTCATGATTCTTGCTTCTCCTGCCGTCCCGCAGAACCATTGGCGGCGCGGTCCTCGTCGCGGTCACGATCTCCGTTGGCGGCGCGCGGCGCGTCATTGGCGCTCGTGTGGTTGGCCGGGGCGGCGTTCTTGCCGTTCTGTTCGACGGCGGGACTCAGCTTGCGGGCGCGCACTTTGCGAATACGCCGCCCGGTGATGGCCTCGACGGTCAATTCGACGCCTTCGGCTTCCAGCCGTTCGCCGACCTGTGGCACGCGGCCCATCTCACTCAGGACGTAGCCGCCCAGCGTATCGCTCTCTTCGGTGGAAAGCTCGACATCCATCATTTCGTTCACGTCGTCCAGGTCGATTCCGCCGTCAAAGACGTACTCGCCGTCCGCAACCTTGACAAATTCGGCCTCTTCGTCGGGATCGTACTCGTCCTGAATCTCGCCCACGATCTCTTCGAGCAGGTCTTCAATGGTCACCAGGCCCGCCGTGCCGCCGAACTCGTCGATGACGATGGCCATGTGGACCTTGCGCAGCTGAAGCTCGGCCAGGAGATCGCCGGCGCGCTTTGATTCAGGCACGAAATAAGCCGGGCGCACGACGTCGCCCACGGTGCGCGCGGCGCTGTCGGTGCGCGTCGTGCTGTTCTCTTCGCGCCACAGCTTGAGCAGGTCCTTGGCGTACAAGACGCCCTGGATGCGGTCGATAGTGCCCTCGTAGACCGGGATGCGCGAATGGCCCGCTTCCAGCACGGTGTCCAGCGCGATGGGGATGGGCGTGCCCGCGTCGAAAGCGACGATGTCGATGCGCGGGACCATCACTTCGCGCGCCACCTTGTCCCCGAACTGGAAGATGGAGTAGATCATCTCCTTCTCTTCGTCTTCGATGACGCCCTCTTCGGAGCCGGCATCCACCAGCGTCTTGATCTCTTCCTCGGTGACGTAGGGCGGGTTCTCTTTCGCCCCGACGGCGGTAGCGAGGCGGTTGCTGATGCCGAGCATGAGCATGGAGATGGGCCGCAGCACCTTCAAGAGCAGCCACGCCGGGCCGCTGAAGGCGATAGAGACGCGCTCCGGATAGGCCGAGGCGAGCGCTTCGGGGATTTGTTCGGCGAAGATGAACATGATGGCTGCGCCGAGCAGCCACACGCCCACCAGGATCAGGGCGCGCGACGTGTTCGGGTCGCCGCCGGAGCGCACCGCCGACTCCGCGAGCGGCACACCGACGGCCAGCGTCCAGATGCCCGCTGCCAGGAAGCGCACCACGACGGACAAAAACTGCCCGGAGACGAGCAGCGGCTTGGAGTCTTCAGCCAGCCGCAGGACGCGCTCGGCGCGGCGGTGGCCCGCTTCGGCCATGTCCCGCAGGACGGGCCGCCGCACGTTGACCAGAGAGGCGAGTGTTCCTGAGAGCACGGCGTTGAGCGCCAGCAGCGCCACAAAGCCGAATATACCAGCCGTACTGTCCGTTGGCTCCATTCGTGGCTCGTTATCCTTTGTCGTCCGGCTCTGGGCGGCGAATATCGCGCATCCGGGCCGGGACTCCGATGGCGATCTTGCCGGTGGGCACGTCTTTGGTCACGACCGCGCCCGCCGCCGTACGCGCGTCGTGCTGAACGGTGACGGGCGCGATGAGCAGCGAATCGCTCCCGATGAAGGCGTGGTCCCCGATCGTCGTCTTGTGCTTGTTTTTGCCGTCGTAGTTGACGGTGATCGTGCCTGCGCCGATGTTCACGTCGTCGCCGACCTCGGCATCGCCCACGTAGCTGAAGTGGTGCATGCGCGTCTTCTTGCCCAGCCGCGAGTTCTTCACCTCGGCAAAGTTGCCCAGGTGCGCTCCTTCGCACAGGTGCGCTTTGGGGCGCAGGTGGCAGTACGGGCCAATCTTCACGTGATCTTCGACGGTCGATTCTTCGATGACCGAGTTGTTGATCAGGCAGTGCGCGCCGATTCGGCTGGCGCGGACGGTCGTATTGGGGCCGAGGATGCTGTGCGGGCCGATGCTCGTCTGGCCTTCAAGGTGCGTATTGGGCAGGATGGTCACGTCCTGGGCAAGGTTCACCGATTCCCCGATGTATGTCGTGGCCGGGTCCTGGATCGTGACGCCTTCGAGCATCCAGTGGGCATTGGTGCGGCGGCGCAAGGCGGTTTCGGCCTCGGCAAGGTGCACGCGCGTATTCACGCCGATCAGCTCTTCGGCGTCGTCGGCCTCGATGCCCGGCACGCCGTGTCCCTGCGCGGCGGCGATCTCTACCAGGTCGGTCAGGTAATATTCGCCCTTGGACTTGGGCCGGACCGCCTTCAGGTTGTCCCACAGCCACGCCGCGCGATAAGCGTACACGCCGGGATTCAGCTCCCGGATGGCGAGCTGGTCGGGCGTGCATTCGCGCTCTTCGACGATGGCCAGCACGCCGCCATCCGGGCCGCGCACCACCCGGCCAAAGCCGCGCGGGTCCGGCACGCGCAGGGTGAGCATGGCCATCGGGCCGGGATTGGCCTGCGCCGCGTCGAGCACACGCGCGATGGTTTCGGCGCGGAGAAGCGGCATATCGGCGTAGAAGACGACCACCCACTCCACCTGATCGCGCAGCGCGGACTCGGCCTGCAACACGGCGTGCCCCGTGCCCAGCAGCTCGCCCTGTTCGACGGATTCGGCCCCGTCGCCCAGAAGCGCCCGCACCGCGTCGCCGTCGCGCCCGACGACCACCACGGTGCGGCCAACGTTCAAGGCGTGCGCCGTATCCACTGCTCGCATCACCATCGGCTTGCCGCCGACGGGATGCAGCACCTTGGCAAGGTCGGATTTCATGCGGGTTCCCTGGCCAGCCGCCAGGATCACCGCCGCCACGTCGGATCGGTTGGAGCGCCGTGTCGAGGATGATGAGGATGGTGAGGGTGTAAAGGACACGCTTCCCCCTTCAAGGTCAGCATATGAATCCAGGCGTATGAGCACATGCGAGAACGGGATGCCAGCGCGGACGCCGCCGGGCGCGCTGCCCTGGCTGGTCTGATTCTAACATAGCCTGGGGCAAAGCGGAATGAAGAGCCTCACCCCCTGCCCCCTCTC
>JADZBY010000442.1 GCA_020851855.1 Anaerolineae bacterium | reverse complement strand
GGGCTGCGCGTGTCCAGCACGGCGAAATGCAGGCCACCCACCCCGAACTGGTAATCAAAGCGCGCGTCGTTGGCGTCCTGGCCGAGCAACAGGCGTCGCATGTGCGCTGGATCGTCGTGATTGCCCGCCACATAATAGATCGGCAGCCGCAACCGGGCCAGCGCCGGCGCCGCGAGTGCATATTCCACTTCCTGCGCGGAATTGACCACGTCGCCCGTGTGTAAGACGAAGTCAACCGGGAACGTCAGGGCGTTGATGAGTTCGACAAGGCGCTCCAATTGGGCGAGCGGCCTGTGCCCGTGATACTCGTAGTCCGGCGTTGGCCCGACGTGCGTATCGCTGATGTGAACAAAACGCATAGAGTTTTCCTCCTGGTGCGGTATCATAACCCAGAATCCCGTCGCTCAGGCGGTGCATCCCGGAAAATTCAATTAGTATGATATTTATTTGACAAATGAAGGCTGAGAGCCTAGAATCTCCGTATTGGAGAAGGAAAATCCCAGCGTGGCGATTGACCGATTTGGCAGGAACATCCACTACTTGCGCGTGTCGTTGACCGACAAGTGCAATTTGCGCTGCGTCTACTGCATGGCAGAAGACATGGTATTTCGCCCGTCGGCGGAGCTGATGCAGGATGACGAGTTGCTGACGCTGGTGCGCCTTTTTGCCGACCTGGGCTTTGACAAGTACCGACTGACGGGCGGCGAGCCGACGATCCGCCCCAACCTGCCCGTGCTGGTGCGGGCTATGAAAGACACGCCCGGCGTGCGCTCCATCTCGATGACCACGAACGGCGTTCTACTGCCCCAGATGGCAGAGCCGCTCCGGCAGGCGGGGCTGGAGCGCGTGAACGTCAGTGTGGATACGCTCGACCCGGTCCGCTTCAAACGCATCACGCGCTGGGGCAGCATCGACACGGTCATGGATGGCATTCGCGCCGCCGAGGCGGCTGGCCTGACGCCCATCAAGCTCAACGCGGTCGTGGTGCGCGGCTTCAACGATGAGGACGTGGCCGATCTGGCGCGCCTGACCTATGAGCATGCCTGGCAGGTGCGCTTCATCGAGATGATGCCCTTTGGCGACGTGGCCGGGTTCGCCCAGCAACAGGTCGTCACCGACAAAGAAATCCGCGCGCGCATCGAGGCGGCGCTGGGGCCGCTGCCGCTGCTCGACGGCGGGCGGCTGGACGGCGAAGCGCGCCTGTACCAGCTTCCGGGCGCGAAGGGCACGATTGGCCTGATCAGCAGCGTCAGCGTGCCGTTCTGTGCGAGCTGTAACCGCGCCCGGCTCACCGCCGACGGTGTGCTGCGCCTGTGCCTGCTGCGCGACAAAGAAGTGAACCTGTTGCAGCCGCTGCGCCAGGGCGCGACGCTTGACGATCTCAAGCAGATCATCCGCGACAACATCTGGGAAAAGCCCTGGGGCCACGCGCTGGCCGATCAGGTCATCCCGGTGACGCGCGTCATGAGCCAGATTGGCGGCTGA
This sequence comes from Anaerolineae bacterium, assembly GCA_020851855.1. Classification (GTDB taxonomy): domain Bacteria; phylum Chloroflexota; class Anaerolineae; order Aggregatilineales; family UBA2796; genus JADZBY01. Next base: position 3,090 of record JADZBY010000442.1, on the reverse strand, counting down.
AAAGTACAGGAATCTATGCCTGAGATTGGCTCAGAATTTACACACTGTTGAGATCAGCCATCTTGACAACGGGGTTTAGAATTTCCTATAATTCCAGTAATGACAGTCTAAAGTCGAAGCTCTACGGGCCGCCCCACCCTACTCCTGCATCCTTACCACGCGGCCTGTCGTTTTTTGTGGAGCACAGCAATCTCCTTGTCAGAACCTGCGCACGGGTATGTAGGGCCGCGAGTCCTGCGCTTCCAGATCGGGTTTCTGCTCGCCGAAGGCAAAGGCCACAGCAGCGAAACAACGCTTGATATCCCACGGCTGCGCGTGGCCGATGATCTGACGCTGGACTATCTGCGCGGGACGCTGCGCTTCAGCCGCACCTCGCGCGGCATCCTGGTCCAGGGCGAACTGGAAACGCAAGTGCCCGCCCAGTGTGCGCGCTGCCTGGAAGACATGCCCATCCGCCTGACCATTCCTCTCGAAGAGATGTTCGTCTATCCCGCCGAGCCGGACGCCGAGTTCAGCGTGCCGGAGACGGGCATTCTTGACCTTGCGCCGCTGCTCCGCGAAGAGATCATCCTGCAGATCCCGATCGGGGCCTTGTGCCGTCCTGACTGTGCAGGTTTGTGCCCGGTATGCGGCAAGAACCTGAATCTTGGCCCGTGCGACTGCGACCGCGATGATGTTGATCCACGTCTGGCTGCGCTCAGGGCGCTCAAGGAGCGTCTATCGGAAGACTGATCGAATCAGGTTTGATCACACTAGCCGCCCGGCTCGTTCGGTGACAGAGGGGGATGTATGGCCAAAGCATACGCGGAATCTGACGACCGTGAAATGCTCATTCTTGAGCTAATGGAGAAGGCGGAAAAACAAGGTTTTCTGACCACGGATGAAGTTGCAGAAGTATTTTCCGAGGCGGAAGAAGGCTCAGAGCATTACGAAGAGCTTCTCGCCTTGCTCCAGGGGGCGGGCGTCGAAGTCTACGAAGACAAAGAGGATGTCTCGGACGACGCGCTGATGTTCGAGGACCTCGAAGAAGAGGAAGACGACTCGTTTGACCTGAGCAGCGTCTCGTCCGACGATACGGTTGGCCTGTACCTGAAAGAAATGGCGCGCGTGCCCCTTCTGAGCACGGAAGAAGAGGTCGCGCTGGCGCGGCGGCTCGAGGCGGGCAACGCGGCGCAGGAAGTCATGTGCAAGCTGGGCCGCACCGGCGACCCGGAGCAGCTGGCCCGGATGATGGACGCCATCGAGGATGGCCGGCAGGCGCGCGACCACCTGATCCGGGCCAATACGCGGCTCGTGGTGAGCATCGCCAAGCGCTACATGGGCCGGGGCGTGCACTTCCTCGATTTGATCCAGGAAGGCAACCTGGGCCTGATGAAAGCCGTCGAGAAGTTCGACTACAATCGCGGCTTCCGGTTCAGCACGTATGCGACGTGGTGGATTCGGCAGACCATCACGCGGGCCATTGCCGACCAGGGCCGCACCATTCGCGTGCCGGTTCACATGTCGGACCGCATCCGCCACCTGTACAAGACGGTGCGGCAGCTTGAACAGGAATTTGGCCGCAAGCCGACGCCCGAAGAAATCGCCGCCGAGATGAAACTGGATGCGCGCAAGGTGCAGTGGATGCTCAAAGTGAGCTGGCGTCCGCTCAGCCTGGAGCGCCCGGTTGGCGAAGAAGAAGACAGCGAACTGGGCAGCTTCATCGAGGACGACAGCACGCCCACGCCGACGCAGAGCGCCTATCAAAACCTGCTGCGCGAGAAGGTGGAAGAGGTGCTGAGCACGCTGACGCCGCGCGAGGCGCGCATCTTGCGGCTGCGTTTTGGCCTGCAGAACGGGCGGCAATACACGCTGGAAGAAGTCGGCCAGAAATTCGGGCTGACGCGCGAGCGCATCCGCCAGATCGAGGGCAAAGCGCTGCGCCGCCTGCGCCACCCACGCCGCTCGCGCCACCTGCGCGATTTCATTCAGTAGGCGCGGCATCGCCCTGCAACGACTCTACGAGGCTCCCGGTCCGGGAGCTTCTTTTTTGCGCCGCTGCTTCTCTATCCCGCCTACTTGCGCGCCTCGTCCTGCAATGCGCGCACAACGGGCAGCACGTCGCGATTGGTGACGAGATCGTCCAGCATGTCGCGCACCTGCATGGCGGTGTTGTGGTGGCGGCGCTGGAAGATGACGATCAGCGAGCGCTTCTTGCCGCGCCGAATCGACAGGCGCATGAACTCGTTGGTCAGCGCGTTCTGCCCGACGAACATCTCCACGCCGGTGATGTCCCGGTTGGCGACGCTGAGCGGCTTCTCGCCAAAGTGAAACAGGCGTTGCAGGCGGCTCCACTTCAGGCAGACATGGTCCGGGTATAGCTCCAGCGTGCCGTTCACGCCGGGCAGGCGCTTAATGGGTTTCACATCGCTTGCGTGCATGGGCCGAGCATCCTTTCACCGTACGGACTCGCAACCACGCCTCATGCACATCATACAGCCGGATGGGGGTCAGTGTCATCACCACCGGACATTCCAGCCGGGCGGACAACGCAGGCGTTGTCCCTACGGCGGATCGTGTAGGAACGAGGCCTGCCTCGTCCGCCATCAATACCGGACACCCAGCGGGGCGGACAACGCAGGCGTTGTCCCTACGGCGGATCGTGTAGGGACGAGGCCTGCCTCGTCCGCCATCAATACCGGACATTCCGGCGGGGCGGACAACGCAGGCGTTGTCCCTACGGCGGATCGTGTAGGGACGAGGCACGCCTCGTCCGCCATCAATACCGGACAACCCAGCGGGGCGGACAACGCAGGCGTTGTCCCTACGGCGGATCGTGTAGGGACGAGGCCTGCCTCGTCCGCTCTCGCCGTCATTCTTGCCCCGCAGATTCACCATCATCGCCCCGGCGCGCCTGAAGAATCTGCTCCAGGCTAATGCCGTAGCGGCGCGCGATCTCGTGGGCGTAACCGCGCCCTTGCGGTGAGCCGCGCCGGATGCGAAACGTGGGCACGGGCCGCCGCTCGCCGGACTCCGGGTCATCGACGAACTGGATATCCGCGATCAGGCTGTATACGCGGCTATCGCCTTCGACGGCGGCCTCGATCTCGT
>JADZBY010000441.1 GCA_020851855.1 Anaerolineae bacterium | reverse complement strand
GACTGTCCGTAGCGCCGCGCCAGCGATGGCCCGACGCCGCGCAGCGACGCCAGCGCCTCGACGCTGGCCGGCGTGGTGCGGGCGATGGCCGCCAGCCCATCGTCGCCCACGATCTTGAAGGGCGGTACGTCGCGGTCCTGGGCCGTCTGCTCGCGCCACAGGTACAGCTCGCGCAGGATGGCCATGCTGCGCCGGTCGAGGTCGCGCGCGGCGTTGATATACCAGTACGCATCGGGGTCAAAGGTGCGCTCGCTGGGCGTCGTTTCGGCCAGAAGATCGAACGCCTCGCGCGCCTCGTCGAGGTGGCCGCCCTGTTCCAGCATCTCGCGCAGCACATCGCGCAGCGCGGGCAAAAAGTGCGTGTCCTGCTGGGCATAGGCGAGCTGATCGGGCGGGATGGGCCGCAAGGCCCAGTTGGCGCGCTGGAAGCGTTTGTCCTGTCGCACGCCAAAATGCTGTTCCAGCAGGTTGCCCAATCCGACGGCCTTCAGGCCCAGGATGCGCGCGGCGATCATCGTATCGAACAGGTTGGCGAAGGTGAAGCCGTAATCGCGCTTCAGGCACATCAGGTCGTATTCGGCGGCGTGGAACACCTTCTCGATGGCCGGGTTGGCGAAAATCTCGCCCAGTGGGCTGAGATCGTCCACGGACAGCGGATCGATCAGCCAGTCGCGCGCCCGAGTCGACACCTGGACCAGACACACCCGCTCGCGGTAGGCGTACAGGCTGTTCGATTCGGTATCGACGGCGACCAGGGGTTGCTGGCGGAGATGGCTGACCAGTTCACGCAGCGCGTCCGGGGCAACGATGAATGTCGGGGAAGGCAGTTGGCTCATGGAAGGCTTCACTTACGCTACATCTCGCGCCCGTATTATGCGTGAGGGTTGCCGCGCAATCAAGCCTAAATCTTGTAAAGAAATCCTGAACGGACAAGGGAAAGACAAGGCTTGGCCGGGCAGGCGCGAGTCAGGCAAAAACACACAGAATCGGTTAGAATGCAAAGAGACGGGCGTGAGAGACGGCGGAGCCATGCAACTGTTCATCAGCTATTCGCGGGAAGACCTCGCCTTTGCCGAGCAACTGGTCGAGGACTTGCTGGATTACGACGTCAGGGTGTGGATTGACGTCCGCAGCATCCCGCATGGCGCGAACTGGGACATTGAAGTCCAGAAGGGGCTGGATTCCAGCGACCTGATGCTGGTCCTGCTCTCGCCCGCGTCCACGGCGTCGCAGAACGTGGCCGACGAGTGGAGCTATTTCATCGAAAAAGACAAGCCCATCCTGCCGCTGCTGATCAAGCCCACCGACGTGCCCTTCCGGCTCTCGCGCCGTCAGCGCGTCGATTTCACCAAAGACTACCGCGCCGGGTTCCTGGAATTGATCCGCGCCATCGGCTCGCCGCGCCTGATCGACCCAGATAGCACGCAGCGCATCCGCCCGCCGCTGCCCGGACCGGCCCGCGCGCAGCCCGGCGGCGTGCAGCGTGACCCACCCGCGACGCTGCGCTCCGCAGCGCCGAGCGGCCCAACCGGCAGGCCGATTGCCGGGGATGATTCTCCGCGCACACCGCCCCGGACCGGCCCGGCGGCAGCGCCCGCGCCCGAAGTCGGCGTGCGGATGCTGCCCGTCATCTGGGCAGAGAGCTACAGCTGGTTTGACGGCATGAAGAACGGCACGCCGGGCGATGCGCTCATCAACGACCGCGAGCTGGCCCTTATCCCGCGCGCCGCCCCAATCGTCGCCATCCCACTCTCCAGCCTGATCTCGGCCAAGCTCCAGCGCTCCGTCGACCAGTATCTCAAGCTCACCTATTACGGGCCGGGCGGCGTGTTCAAGTCGCTGGTGCTGATGGGCGCAGCGCGCGACCGGCGCGCGCAGATCAACCGCGAGATTCTGAACCTGCTCAAACTGCTCACGGGCCGCTCGTTGGATTGAGCAGGGCGAGGGAGAGGCGACATGGCGCTAGACTCAGGCACGGTGCAGTACCGGACCACAAGCGGCTATATCCAGATTATGGCCGAAGGGCGCGCGCTGCCCGCCTTCTGGGCGCACCCGGAGATGACCGGGCGCTATCCGGGCCTCGTGCTGCTTCACGACGAGTGGGGCCTGACGGCGCAGGTGCGGACCTGGGCGCGGCGCTTTGCAGAAATGGGCCTGTACGTCGTCGCGCCGGACCTGTTCGACGGTCAACTCCCGCGCGACGCGGCCCAGGCGGCGGACGTGCGCGAGCAGCGCGGCGGAATCGCCGGCGTGGCCCGCGTTAATGCGACGCTCGAAGTCCTGAAGCACCACAACCGCTGCACCGGGCGCATCGCCGTCATGGGCTGGCGCATGGGCGGCGAGCTGGCCTATCACGCCGCCGCGTTTCGCACCGATGTGGCCGCCGCCATCGTCTTTTTTGGCGACCCAATCCAGTACCTCACCATCCTGCACGCCAACGAAACGCCCATCCTCGCCTTTTACGGCGAAGATGACCCGTCCATCCCGCCCGATGCGCTCGACGCGCTGGCCGAGGCGATGCGCGCCTCGCCCGCGCCGGACGAAATGATCGTGTTCCCCGGCGTCAGCGGCGATTTTCTCGACGTGGCGGCAGAGGATTACGATCCGGAGCTGGCCTCACGCGCATGGAAACGCATGATCGACTTCCTGTACGACCGCCTCGACCTGTCGCCGCACCATCGATGAATACGAGCGCCACCCGCACCGGCGCTGCGCCGCATAGTTTCCAGACACAAGACCTGGGCCGGTTGGACTATGCCGCCGCGTGGCAGCTTCAGCGCGAGATGGCGGCGGCGCGTGGCGCGGACCAGATTCCAGACACACTGCTCTGGGTGGAGCACCCGCACACCTACACGCTCGGATCGGCGGGCGACGAGCGCAACATCCTGCTGGACGCCGATCAGCTTGCCGCGCGTGGTGTGACCGTTCACAGAGTAGACCGGGGCGGCGACGTGACGTATCACGGGCCGGGGCAGATCGTCGGCTATCCGCTGATCAAGCTGCCGGCGTCGGGCGAAGGGCTTCATGCGGACGTGGTTGGGTACGTGCGCGCCCTCGAAGAGGTGCTCATCCGCGCGCTGGCCCATTTTGACATCGCCGCCGGACGGCTACCGGGCCTGACCGGGGCCTGGGTTGGGCTGGAAGGGACCGGCCATCCGCGCGGCCCGGCCAAGATCGCGGCCATCGGTGTGCGCGTCACCACACGGCGCGTGACCATGCACGGCTTTGCCCTGAACGTCGATCCGGACCTGGCCTACTTTCGCGGCATCATCCCGTGCGGCATCCCCGACAAGCCGGTGACGAGCATGGCCGAGTGGACGGGCCATGCTTTCGCCCGCGCCGACGTGATCGCCGCGCTGGAAGGGGCGTTTGGGGACGTGTTCGGAAAATAAGCGGCCCTCACCCTCGGCGCTTCGCCCGCGAGAGCGCCGGATAAGCGCGGAACCATCTGAGGAACCCCTGAAGCAAGTGGTGCGGCAAGCGCAGCGGGCGCGTCGCGACGCGCCCCTACGTGCCACGCGGGTAGGGGCGGCTCGCGAGCCGTCCGCTATCCCACGCTAGCTCCCGAACGTATACGTTGTGCTGTACTCGTACTTGTCGGTGCGGTAGTAGCTCATCGTGTACTCGATGACGTCGTTGTTGGTCAGGTGCGCCGTCGTCTTGACCACCAGCAGCGGCTCGCCGGGAGTCACCTGGAGCAGGCTGGCCTGTGTGCGGTCGGCGGCGGCGGCGCTCACTACGTGCGAGATGCGGGCGATGACCATGCGGTACTGGTTGTGCAGCACGTCGTACAGCGACTCGCGCGTGAAATCGACCGTTTCAATGCCGGGACAGTGGTCGGTGAGCAGCGTGGTATATTGCAGGCCGACCGGATCGCCGTCGCCCAGGCGCAACCGGGCGATGTGCAGGCAGCGCGCGCCGATGTGGCTACGAAGCGGCTCCGGCGCGCGGGCATCGACCGCGCCGGCGCTCGTTTCCAGCAGGACGGAGCGCGCCGTCAGGCCAAAATCCGCCATCTGGCGCGTGAAGCTGCGGTCCAGGTAGAAGCGGGTGCGGTCCGGCCCGGCGACCACCACGGTGCCGCGCCCGGATTTGCGCACGATGAGCCGGTCGTTGACCAACCGGGAAAGCGCCATGCGGACCGTGTGGCGGCCCACGCCGTACACGCGGCACAGCTCGTTTTCCGGCGGCAGGATGTCGTCCGGCGCGATGACGCCCGTCTCGATCAGCTTGCGCAGGTCAGATTCAATCTGGTGATAGAGCGGAACCGGGCTGTTGGCATCGACCGGCGTGAGGGCCAGATCGGCAATTTGGAGTCTCCGCATTCTGGCATCACTTTCTGGTTGCAGGGGGCGGAAGCGTGGGAGACAAGGCGGCTGAGACGGGCGAAATTACCGCGTTACGGAGCGCTTTTTCTCGGACCGCTCCGGTTTGACACCCCACAACGCCCCTGAGTATAATCGGCCCCGTCCCAGAATATCCGAACATTCGGAAGATATGGGACGAGTCTACTGCACACGGCCAATATTCTCAACTCTATATTGTCGCCTCATTAGGAGAAGTTCCCTATGCGTCGTCTGAAGCTCGTATTCCTGTTCGTTGCCCTGGTGATGGCCGCCAGCGCCCTTGGCGTCGCGCCCGTCCAGGCGCAGGCGGAAAAGGTCGGGCCGTTCGTCATCGGCGTGTCGAATAGCTTCGTGGGCAGCGAGTGGCGCACCCAGATGATCCAGGACATGGAGAATGTCGTGGCCGAATACAAGGCCGCCGGCATTGACGTGGAGCTGGTCATCGAGAGCGCGGACACGGATGTCCAGGGCCAGATTCAGCAGATTCAGAATCTGGTCAACCGTGGCGTGCAGGCCATCATCATCAACCCCGGCGACCAGACGGGCCTGAACCTGGCGCTGGAAGAGGCGGTGGACGCGGGCATCGTGGTCATCGCGGTGGACCAGGAGATCGGGGCCGAGGGCGTGATCAACACGACCATCGACCAGAAGGAAT
>JADZBY010000440.1 GCA_020851855.1 Anaerolineae bacterium | reverse complement strand
GCGCTTCAAGCGCCGCCCGAAGCTCTGCCAGCGCGTTGGGATGCGTGCCCGAAACCGGGTTGGCGATCACGGCCACGCGCCGCGCCGTAAAGGGCGGCGTCTCGGCGGATTGGGCGGAGATCGCTGGCGGCTCATCCCGCATGGTCATGTGCTGCTCCGATCGGTATAGCCCTCACATCCCTTGATTCGCGAGAGGCGAGGCGCGCGGACAACGCCTGCGTTGTCCCTACGCGGTGTAGGGACGAGGCCTGCCTCTTCCGCCTTTCTCCCCGCTTTTCTCCCCTCACCTTTTGGACCTTTTGGGAGAGAGGCCGGGGCGAGACCCTCGCGCAAGCAAAAAACGTTGTGCGGGCGAACCCGGCACTCGTTTCGGGTCCACCCGCACAACGTCCACCCCTATGCTCGTTGGCTCGCGGAGAGTAACGCGAGAACCTTACACCGTTGTGCCCAGACGGGCCACACTCACGCTACCGGAGTCCGGCGCCCGAAGATCAGCGACACGATGAACAGCACCAGGAAGATCAGGAACAGCAACTGCGCGATGCTCGCCGCCGTACCGGCGATGCCCGTGAAGCCGAAGATCGCGGCGATGATCGCGACGATCAGGAACAACACTGCCCAGTTCAGCATCAGATGTCTCCTTCCGATTTGGTTCAGCCCGCCGGTTTCGTGTGCGGCCTGACTTCATCTCCTTCATTCGCGCACACTTTAATCCAGGTTCGAGACAGAAACATGGGCCTGGTGAGCGTTATTTGTGTAGGCCACCCTGACCACTTCGGCCTAGTCCGCCTGACGGGTAAGGTCAGGCGACGCCCTTTCACAACCGCCTTTTCGCCCCAGAAAATGGGGCAGGACAGGCCCGCTGAAGTGGGGTATAATGCGTCTCGGTGTTGTGCTACACGAAATTGAAAGGCGCAATGGACGACTATCCCAGTCATAGACAGAACCCGGTAGACCTGCTGCACGGCAGCGTCTATCCGGCGCGCCAGGCACTCCTCATCTAGCCACGTCCCAGGCTGCGCTGCCCACAGGGCGGCCCGCCTCTTGACCCGGACCGGATGATGAGCGCCTCGGCTCATACCCGGTAAGAGGAGGGCTGGCCATGTATCCCATTCACCTCAACGTCGGCTACCAGCTTGAACCATTCCGCGCGTGTACCGGCCCTGCGGTGCTCTATGCCCAGGTGCGCTGCCACCCGCGCGTTTTCCACATACGCGCTCATCTTCCGCCATCTGCAACGTCATCGCCCCGCTTCGCCGTGACACCGCTGATGCTGATGAGGAGAATGAGCCATGATTTCGATCTTCAAGAGCAGTGAGCTTGGTCTGCGCCGGCTGGATGAGCCGATGGACGGAAGCTGGATTCACCTGACCGAGCCGACACACGCCGAGATCAGCCAGTTGAGCGCCGAATACCACGTGCCGGAAGACTTCTTCACCTACCCGCTCGACATTGACGAGATGCCGCGCACCGAGGCCAACAACGGCGCGACGCTGATCGGCTTGCGCGTGCCCGTCTTCCAGGGCGAGCACGCCGATATTTCGTATGCAACCGCGCCGCTCGCTATCATCATCACCGAGCGTGTGCTGTTCACCGTCGCGAAGTTCGACATGAACCTGACGTCGGACCTGGCCATCACGCGCGTGCGCGACCTGAGCACGTCCAAGAAGAACCGGTTTGTGCTCTATCTGCTGCTCGCCGTGGCCAGCAAGTACCTGTTTTACCTGCGCAAGATCAACCGGGAGATCGACGCCGTTGAAGACCAGCTTCAGCTCTCGATGCGCAACAAGGAAGTGTTGCAGTTGCTCAAGTACCAGAAGAGCCTGACGCTCTTCACCACCGCCCTGAAATCGAACGAGCTGATGATCGGACGGCTGCAGAAGACGCAGCTCTTCCAGCGCTATGAAGACGACAAAGACCTGCTCGACGACGTACTCACGGAGTTCAACCAGGCCATCGAGATGACGAACATCTCGAACAACATCCTGAGCGCGATGATGGATGCCTATGCGTCGATCATCTCCAACAACCTGAACGTGGTCATGAAATTCCTGGCGTCGTTCACCATCGTGCTCGCCATCCCGACGCTGGTCGCCAGCATCTACGGCATGAACATCGGCCTGCCCTTCCAGCAGCACGAAGCGGCGTTCGTGCTGGTCGCTGGGGCCACGGGCATCGTGACAGTCGGCGTGATCTGGTTGTTCCTGAAGAGGGATTGGCTGTGAAAAACGCCGTGAAGGGTGCGGCGCTGCCGCTGATCGTGATCGTGCTCGCCTACCTGGCCGTCGGGGCGCTGTACGCGGTGCGAACGCCCGCCTGGCAGGTCCCCGACGAGCCGGCGCACTACAACGCCGTGGCGCAGGTGGCGCGCGACGGCTGCTGCCCGGTCATCGCGCCGGGCGACTGGGACAATGCCTACCTGGAAGCCATCAAAGCCGCCCGCTTCAGCCCGGAGTCGCTCGGCGGGCGGCTGGACAGCGTGCAGTACGAGGATCACCAGCCGCCGCTGTATTACCTGCTGGCCTCGCTCGTCTTCCGGGCGACGGACGGCGACCTGATCGCGCTGCGGCTGTTTTCCGTGCTGCTCGGCGCGGGCGTGGTGACGCTGGCCTGGGCGGTGGCGCGGGCGGTCTTCCCGGCGCGACCCTGGATCGCGGTGGGCGCGGCGGCGTTCGTGGCGTTCCTGCCGCAACATCTGGCCATGATGGCCGGCGTGAACAACGATCCGCTGGCCGAAGTGGTCGCGGGTGGGATTCTGCTGGCGTGCGTGACGACCATAACAAGGCAGTCCTCACCCCCTGGCCCCCTCTCCACGGAGTACCGTAGAGAGGGGGAGCCGCGCGGCGTTGCTCCGGCAGTCTCTCCACGGCAAGCGGGAGGGGGGCCGGGCGTCAGGGGACTTCTCCTCGGCGTGCTTCTCGGCATCGGTTTCCTGACCAAGCTGACGGTGTATCCGCTGGCGGGGGCGGCGCTGGCAACGGTGCTGCTGCGGGCGCGGCGGGATCGCGCATCGGTAGGGCGCACGCTGCGGCGACTGGTGATCGTCTTCGGCGTCGCGGCGCTGATTGCCGCGCCGTTCTGGCTGCGCAACCTGAGCGCGTATGGTGGGACGGATTTCCTCGCCCAGGCTGCCCATGATCGCGTGGTCGTCGGCCAGCCGCAGACAGGCGATTACGTGGCGCGGCGTGGTCTGGGCGGCTGGCTGGCCGATGCGGCGCAGATCACCTTTCAAAGCTTCTGGGGCCAGTTCGGCTGGATGGGCGTGCCGATGAGCGCGACGATCTACACGGTCCTGCTGGCGCTCACGCTCGTGGTTCTGCTCGGCGCGGCGCTCGCATTCGTGCGCGGCGTCCGGACCTGGACGGCGGACCAGCATCATGTCTTCTGGCTGCTATTCACGGCCTCTGCGCTCGTCTTCGGCGCGCACGTCTATTACAACCTGCGCTTTGTGCAGTTCCAGGGCCGCTATCTGTACCCGGCGCTCATCCCCATCGCGCTCGCCGTCAGCCTCGGCGTGACGACCTGGGCCGATGTGCTCGCCGCACGAATCGGCGGGCCGAATCGCGCCCGGATCGCGCCCGCGCTGGCGTCGCTGTTCGCGCTGGCCATGCTGGGCTTTGCCGTTTACGCCCTGTTCCGCATCATTCTCCCGGCGCTGGCTTGATCTCGAGGTAGATACGCTTATCCAGGTGACGCTCGAACAGGTCGAGCAAGCGCTTTATCAGTCCGTACTTCTTGTTCAGCGCGTCGATGGCTTTCTGGCGCTCTTCGGTGGGAAGGATACGCGCCACGCCGTTCAGCGCCGGGCCGCGCACTTTGCCGTTGAACGTGCACGGCGCAAACTGGACCTTGTCGTTGTGCCGGATGCGCTTGACCTTGCCCGCTTTCGGGCCGGTCAGCACGTACATGCGCTCGCCGTCCAGGGCAAACCAGACGGGCGTCGGCACGCCCACGCCCGTTTTGCGGAACGTCGTGAGCAGGATGTACTGCTGGCCGTCGAGCGCCCGATGCAGAGTCGATGTTTCAGCCATGTGCGCTCACCTTCGCAGCAGCGTGAAGCTGCTTTCGCGCCCGTAGCGCCCGGCGAGCACCAGCCAGAGCTTGGCCAGCCCTTCGAGCATCGCGGCGCTGCTCATCGCGCCCGCGTCGACGGCGTCCAGTCCCGCGTCCCAGGCCAGGCTGATCACCGTACGCTTGGCGTTCTCGTCGTCGCCGCATACGAACGTCGTGGCGCGCGCCTTGCCAAAGTCCGGGTTGGCCAGCGCGTCATCGCTGACCGTGTTGAAGGCTTTCACCACATGCGCGCCGGGGGCCATACGCGCGATGTCTTCCATGGCGGATGGCCCATCGCCGGGCGACGCTTGGAAGCGGTTCGAGAGATCGACCAGGATTTTGCCCTGTACGTACCCCAACGCCGGGATCACCTCGCGCATGGCCGGCCAGCCGACTGCCAGCAAAACGGCCTCACCGTAGGCCGCCGCCTGTTCCAGCGTGCCGTGTTGCGCCCCGGTTTCCTGCAGGATTGCCTGGTACTTCTCGACGTTGCGCAGGCCGTACATGATCTGGTGGCCGCGCGCCGCCCAGGATTTGCCCAGCACGCTGCCCATGTGCCCCGCGCCGATGATGCCGATTTTCATGGTAGCTACCCCCGTTCGATTTGAGGCGCACTCAGGATTATAATACGCGCTCTGTTTCACGGCCCATGCAACTTGCCCACACAGGAACGGAAGTACCGCCCATGCGACTCGGCATCATCGGTCTGCCCAACAGCGGCAAGACGACGATTTTCAACGCCCTGACCCGCAGCAATCGCCCGACGGGCGCGGCCAGCGGCGGCAAGCTCGAAGTGGTCACCGCCGTCGTGCCCGTGCCCGACGAGCGCATCGACCGCCTGAGCGCGATGTACAACCCGAAAAAGACCATCTACGCGACGATTGTGTACACCGACATCGGCGGGCTGGAAAAGGGCATCAGCGCCAGCGGCATCAGCGGCGAACTGCGCAATCATCTCCAGCAGGTGGACGGCTTCATCCATGTTGTGCGCGCCTTCGAAGACGACACCGTGCCGCATCCGGATGGCAGCGTCGATCCGGCGCGCGACCTGAACACCGTCGATACCGAGTTCCTGCTGGCCGATCTCGTCGTGGTCGAAAAGCGGCTGGAGCGCCTCGCCGACGAGGTGCGCCGCGCCAAACCGGCCAACCCGGTCCAGCACGAGATGGAAGTCGAGCTGCTGACGCGCTTCAAGGCGCAGCTTGACGCGCTCGCGCCGCTGCGTGACCTCGAGGTGAGCGCCGCCGAAGAGAAGCTCGTGCGCGGCTACGGGCTGATGTCGCTCAAGCCCGTGCTGGTGGTCGTCAACGCGGGCGATGCGCCTTATGACCTGTCGGCGCTGTCCGGCTACCAGCACCAGCACACGCGCCTGATCACGCTTCAGGGCCGGATCGAGGCCGAGATCGCGCAGCTTGAGGGCGACGATCAGGCGGTGTTCCTGGCCGAGTATGGCATTGACGAGCCGGGCGCACGCCGGGCCATCCGCGAGTCCTACGAATTGATGCACATCCAGTCTTTCTTCACCGTCGGGCCGGACGAGGTGCGCGCCTGGACCATCCCGACCGGCGCAACGGCCCAGGAAGCGGCGGGCGTCATCCATACCGACCTGGCGCGCGGCTTCATCCGGGCCGAAGTGACGCCCTACGCCGACCTGATCGGCCTGGGCAGCGAAGCCGAGGTCAAAAAACACGGCAAGATGCGGCTGGAAGGCAAGGAGTACATCGTGAAAGACGGCGAAATCGTGCACATCCGGGCGAACGTATGAGCCTAACGCTTCTCGCGCCGCTGATCGGGATTGCGCTCGTCGATAGCTTCAATCCTACGATCATCGCCATCCAGGTGTTGCTGCTCGCGGCGGCCCGCCCGGTGGCGCGCACACTCGCCTATCTGGCGGGCGTGTTCACCCTTAACACGGCGGCTGGATTTCTGATCGTGGCGGGCCTCGGCGCGGTCATCCAGGACCTTTTCGCCAATCCCGGCCCGGTGGACTACCTGATCCAGCTCGTCCTGGGCGTCGTGCTGGTCGCCATCGGCCTGATCTTCCGTTTCCAGTCCGACGAGCAAGAGACGCGCCGCTTGCCGGGCTGGCTGACCGGCCCGGTAGGCGCGTTCATGCTGGGCGGAATCGCCATCCTGGGCGAGCTGCCAACGGCGCTGCCCTATCTGGCCGGGATCGAGCAGATCACGCGGGCGCGGCTGGATACGGCGGGCAACCTGCTCGCGCTCGGCCTGTACAACTTCATCTACTGCCTGCCGCTCGTCGGCATCCTGGCCCTGTTCCTGGCCGTGCGTCAGCGCGTCGCGCCCATCTTCGCGCGCATCAACGCCTGGATGAAGCGGCTGGGACCGCCGATCACGCGCATCTTCCTCGTCGGCCTGGGCGCGCTGCTCGTTCTTGACGCCCTCGTGTTTTTCGCGGGCGGCGGCGCGCCGCTTTGAGTGCAGGGGGTGGACGAATGCCGGCAAAACCACGCCTTGACGCCAGCGCACTGGCCGCGCTGGATGGCCCTGAAAAGGCCGATCTGGCGCTCAAGCTCATTCGCGCCCGGCGCAACAAGCAGGTTACGGAAACCGCGCTTGCCGCCCTGGCCGAGATCGACCCGCCCGATCCCGCGTGGCGCGCCGTCTTGCTCGACGAGTTCGCCCATTACCATGCCGACGGCGAGCGCCGCGATCCGTCCAGCCCGGTGCGCATCGCCATCCTGCACGCCCTGCGCCCGGTGGCGCGCGTCGAGGACCTGCCGCTGTTGGAAGCCGCTGCAAGCGCCTACGAGCGTATCCCGCCCGGATTCTGGGAAGAAGCGGGCAAAATGCGCGCCGCCGCCCTGGACGTGATCGCCGCGCTGGACACCGAACTGGCCGCTTTCCACGCCGCCCGCCTGTTGGCCGAGGACACGTCCACGCTGTCGGGCATGATGTCCGGCGAGCCGGGGCTGACCGCCGTGCGCGTGTTGGCGGCGCAAGGGCTGAGTCTGCCGATCTATTCGTTCCTCATGCAGCAGAACCAGGGCATCCCCGAAGCCGTCGCGGAAGGGCTGCGCGCCATGAGCCGCGTCCCGGCGTCGCTAATTCCGGGCCTGGTCGCGCGCTTCCGCGAGTCGCCGCACGATATGGTGCTCGGCGGGTTGGCCGATCTGCTCATCGCCCGCCCCGACCGCGCCGCCTATCACGGCTTCTTCCGCGACTACCTCGCGCAGGGGCCGAACCTGACCATCTACCGCTACCTGCTCACGGCGCTCGTCGCCGCGCGTGACTCAGACTTGTTACAGCTTGTGCTCAACCATGCCCACGCCGAGCGTGACCCGCGCAAAGTCGCCGCGCTGGCCGGCACGCTGCGGCTGGTCGAGAACCTGCCCGGCGTGCCCGAAACGCTGGCGGTGTTGCGCGCGCCGGATGGTTAAGTCTTATAACTTTGGAATGCGATTTTTCCCACCTGCGCCGCACGCTCCACGAAGAATTGTGTTAAGATAAACAAACAGCGCGGGCACAATGTTCTCTTTTCCCCGCTTCTCTCCTGGGGAACCACCATCTACCCGCTTCAAACCTTTCGGCGCCGTGCGACCGACCTCGTTTCCGCCGTGATTCGCTGAGGAGTCATTTTGACATGCCTGCCAAAGAACTTAGTTTCCCCGACATGGACTACCAGTTGTTGGACAACGGAATCCACCTGCACATCTTCAAGAAATCCACCCGCGCCGCCATCGATTCGTGGATCAGCATGGCCGAGACGCTGATCAACGAGACGACGCCGAATGACACCGTGTGTGTGCTCTACGATCTGAGCGCATCGGGAATGCTGCCGTTGAGCTACGGCACACAGCGCCTTTCCGAGCTGACAAAGAAGTACCCGAAGCGCTCCAAGACGCGCGGCGCGTTCGTCATTCCGCCCTCGTTCCTGTCGTCGCTGATCGTCGCCTTCAGCCGTCTGCTGCACCTCGACCGGGAAGAGATGCGCTTCTTCCCTATCGCCCGGCGCGATGAGGCCGTCGCCTGGTTGCTGGAAGGCGTTCGGCAAGCGCCTGCCCCGATCGCGAAAGAAATGCAATAATAAAGGCCGTGACCCGGTGCGCGCAGGCCGAACCAGAGTGTTCAGCGCGCGCCGGGCGGCTCCAACTGCATTTCAAAGAGGATTACCATGTCCACGGTACTCGTCACCGGAGTGACCGGATTCGTCGGCTCGCACGTCGCGCGCCGCCTCAACCAGCTCGGCATCACGCCGCGCATCCTCGTTCGGCCCACCAGCAACCGCAGCAATCTCGCAGACCTTCAGGCCGAGATTGTCGAGGGCGACCTCGGCGATCCGGCCAGCCTGCGCGCGGCGTTGTATGGCGTGGAGCAGCTCTACCACGTGGCCGGTTACGTCTCGCCACGGCCCAGCGAGCGCGCCCGGATGATGATCAGCAATGCGACGGGGGCAAAAAACATCCTCGACGCGGCCACGGTGGCGGGAGTCAGCCGCATCGTCTACCTGGG
Source organism: Anaerolineae bacterium (assembly GCA_020851855.1). GTDB lineage: Bacteria > Chloroflexota > Anaerolineae > Aggregatilineales > UBA2796 > JADZBY01. The sequence goes on along the minus strand of JADZBY010000440.1, from coordinate 643 downwards.
CAGCGTCACCGCGCTCGGCGCAAGCAGCACACCGCGCGTCTGGCAGGAAGGCGACCCATACAACCTGGGCGGCATGGGCATCGGCTATTTCGACTCGAAGCGGGCCGGCCAACGAGTCGTCGACGAGCACATGCGGACGGGCACGCCGGTCATCAGCGTCTATCCGGCGTATTGCCTGGGGCCGGGCGACATTTACCTGTCGTCGTCGAAACTGGTCACCACGTTTGTGCAGGGCAAGCTGCCGTTTTACACCGAGGCGGGCATGGGCTTCCTCGATGTGCGCGACGTGGCCGAAGCGATGGTGCTGGCCATGCAGCGTGGGCGCATCGGGGCGCGCTATTTCCTGAGCGGCCACAACCTGACCTACAAGCAGTTCTTTGACAGGCTGGCGACGATGGCGGGTATGAAACCGCCGCGCTTCAAAATGCCGCTGCCCGTGCTGCGCCTGTTGTGTAGCATTGCCGAGCCGCTCACCGATGGCGCGGTGCTCAGCCGGAGCCTGTACATGGCGCTGGCGCTGTACTACTGGTACGACAACAGCCTGGCGGAGAAAGAGCTTGGCTGGACCTACCGGCCCGTTGAGGACATGCTGCGCGATTCGTTGGCGTGGCTGCGGGAAGCCGGGCACATCTGACGCCCGGCG
>JADZBY010000439.1 GCA_020851855.1 Anaerolineae bacterium | reverse complement strand
TCGTGCCCGAACCGACGACGCCCACCTTTCTGATGGTATAGGACATGCGCTGCGACCTCCTGTGTGCGTGGGGGTGAGGCTGCCCCTATTGTGACTCAGTTTTGGGGAGAGTGGGTGAGGTATAATACGGCGCTCGCTCAGGTAAGCATCAGGCCGGCCCGCGCCGAGAAGTATTCCCATGCCCGACAGCCACGACAAAAACACCCTGTTTCTGGTCGAGTTTGAGCCGGTAGGGCGGCGCATCGAGGTCCGCGCCCGCGAGACGCTGCTGGACGCGGCGCAACAGGCGGGCGTTGAGTTGGTGGCGCTGTGCGGCGGCGTGGGCGCGTGCGATACGTGCCGCGTGCGCCTGATGCGCGGGCAACTGACGCCGCCCACGCTCGTGGAAGAAGAAATCTATTCGAAGGCGGAATTGGCCGAGGGCTGGCGGCTGGCCTGCCAGTCACACCCACGCAGCGCCGTCAAGCTCGACGTGCCGCCCGAATCGCTCACCACGCCGCAGCGTTTGCAGGTCGAAGGCGAAAGCGAGCACGTGGCTCCCGATCCGGCGGTGACGGCCTTCGACGCCGCCTTGCCGCCGCCGCACATGCACGATCTGCGCGACGACATAACGCGCCTGCAGGACACGCTGCGCGCAGCGGGCAGCGCGCCGGTCGCCATCGGGCTGCCGGTGTTGCGCACGCTGTCGCCCATGCTGCGTGGTCAGGGCTGGCGGGCGCGGCTGGCGGTCTACGACGACGGCGCGGGCGCGCGGGAATTGGTCGCGGCGCTGCCGGAAGGGGCGCGCCTGCTCGGTTTCGCCGCCGACATCGGCACGACGAGCATCGCCGCCTACCTGGTGGACGTGGCCACGGGCGAGATTCTGGCCAAGCTCGGCGCGATGAACCCGCAGATCGGCTACGGCGAGGACGTGGTCAGCCGCATCCAGTTCATCAACGAGCATCCCGACCGGCGCGACGTGCTGCGCACCGTGATGGCCGAGGCGCTCAACGATCTGGCGGGCAAGCTGTGCGCCGAGGTGGGCGATTGTGCGCCGAGCCAGATTGTCGACGCCGTGCTGGTCGGCAACACGGCCATGCACCACATCGTCGCCGGGCTGCCCATCCGCCAGCTTGGCGAAGCGCCGTACCTGCCCGTCACGTCGGCGGCGCTGAGCTTCCCGGCGCGGGAGATCGGCCTGCGCTTCGCCGAGGGCGCGCAGGTGTATATGCCGCCGGTCATCGCCGGGTTCGTCGGGGCGGACCATCTGGCCATGCTGCTGGCGACCGGGGCGTGGAGCAGTCCGCGCACGACGATTGCCATCGACATCGGCACGAACACGGAAGTTTCGCTGACGCACGAGGGCCGCTTGTACAGCTGCTCGTGCGCATCGGGGCCGGCCTTCGAGGGTGCGCACATCCGCGACGGGATGCGGGCCGCGCCGGGCGCTATCGAGCGTGTGCAAGTCCTGGACGATGGCGCGCTGCACATCCAGACTATCGGCCACCAGCCGGCGGTCGGCATCTGCGGATCGGGCATACTGGACGCGGTGGCGGTCATGGCCGAGCACGGCCTGGTCGATTCACGCGGCGCGATCCAGGCCGGGCATCCGCTGGTCGGCGTGGCCGAGGGCAAAAGCGGGCTGGTGCTGGCGCGCCATGACAGCGGCGGAAGCGAAAGCGCGGGCGGGTCCGGCGGGCGCGCCATCGCCATCACGCGCAAGGACGTGGCCGAGATTCAACTGGCGAAGGGGGCGATCCGGGCCGGGATCGAGGTCTTGCTGGACGAGGCCGGGATTGCCGCCGCCGCAGTCGAAGATTTCATCATCGCGGGGGCGTTCGGCACGTACATCCGTGTGGAAAGCGCCCTGCGCATCGGCATGTTCCCCGCGCTGCCGCTGGAACGCTTCCGGCAGGTGGGCAACGCGGCGGGCATGGGCGCAAAACAGCTGCTCATTTCGCGGCAGGTGCGCGCCCAGGCGCTCGATCTGGCGGGCAGGATTCATTACATCGAATTGACGACACGGCCCGGCTTCCAGGATGAGTTCGTATCGCGCATGGCGCTGGTGGAGAGTTGATGAGCCTCACCCCCTGGTCCCCTCTCCACGCGGAGTACCGCATAGAGAGGGGAAACGGCTAGGCATAGGTGCGCTCCCCTTTCCACGGCATCGTTTCAGGCATCATGCCAGACGAACGCATGACAGACGCCAGACCTGACCCCTCATCACCCCGGACGCCGTAGCCAGCGGCGCACTTTGCGGCGGATGAACGCCCGCCGCGCCGAGCGCCACGCCGTGCCCACCACGTTTTCTTCCGCGTGGCTCTCCGGGTGCGGCGGGCCGTAGCGCTCCCCGATGTACGAGTCGGTGATGGTCATGATCGGGCGTCCGCCGTCGGTCGGGACTTCGCGCGAGATGCGTTTGCCACGCTCCAGCGGCGTCTGGCCGTCGCCAAAGCTCATGCCCAGCCAGCGGGCGTAAATGGCGAGCCGCGCATAGGCCCGCCCGATGGGCGAGAAGTGGTCCAGGCCGCGGTATTCGACGTACCACAGCCAGCCAACGGCCACAAACGAGAGCACGGCCACGATCAGCGCGACGATGAGCAGCTTGCCGAGGAAATCTTCGACCGGCGGCGGCAGATCGAGCAGATTGAGCGGCGGACTCTCCGGCGTGGGCGTCTGGGATGGCGACGGCGACGGGCTGGCCGTGAAGGTCATGGTGATGACCGGCTGCGGCGACGGCAGCGCGGGCGGCGCTGCGCCATCGGGCGGCGTCGGGCTGGGGGCGGGCGTCGGCGACGGCGTCGGGGTGGGCGATGGCGTGGGAGACGGCGTCGGCGGCACGATCTGCGGGTCGGTCCGGTCGATGACTTCCTGCGCCGAGGTTGGCTCAAACTCGACCCAGCCTGCGCCGGGGAAATACACCTCGACCCAGGTGTGCGCGTCGCTCTGTTTGACCAGATACAGGCCCGATTGGGGATCATAAACGCCCTGGCTGAAGCCCGCCGCCATGCGCGACGGGATGCCCAGCGAGCGCAGCATCACGATCATCGACGAGGCGTAATACGTGCAATACGCTTCGCGCTGCTCAAAGAGCACCCAATCGACCAGATCGCGGTCGGCGGGCGGCACGGGCAGGCTTTCCGAGTACGTGATGTTTTGCCGCAGCCATGTTTCCAGGGCTTTGGCCTTGTCGTAGGCATTCTGCGCCCCGGCGGCGTTCACGATCTGCACGGCAAGGTCGCGCGTGCGCTGCGTCAGGCTGGCCGGAAGCTGCAAATAGCGGCGCGTCACCCACGTCGGGTACGGATCGTTCAGCGCCCGCAGCACCCCTTCCGGCGCGACGGCCATCGACGAGACGAGCGAGTACTGCGCCCCGGCCTGGAGCGGCTGCAGGGGCCGGATTACCGATGGATCGACCTGCCCGCTGCCCGGATCGATGTAGTCCACGTCCACGCGCACCGGCAGGCGCAGCGTCGAAGGCTGTGGCGCGCCGTACACCAGCCGCGACGGCTGGTTGATGATCTGCACGATCTGCGCCACGTCGCGGCGCATTCCGGGGATGGTGTCCGGGTACACGAGCACCAGGCCGCCCGATTCGAGGTTGATGCTCGTCGCGCGGTCCGAGGTCCACGAGTTATCCTGGAAGGCGTCGAAGACGCGCGAGCGCCAGTAGTAACGCGGGCCGGGCGCGGCCTGGACCGCCAGCACAAGGTCCTGGCCCAGCTGGATCGCACCGCCCAGCGTCAGTTTTTCGCCGCCGTAATAATCCGACGTGACCGTGCTCTGCGAGTCGATGGTCCCGAACAAGCGCTGCAAAAGGTCCATCAGGCGCGTGCTCAGGTCTTCGTTCAGGAACTGCTGGAAGCGGCGGGAGTTTTCTTCGGCAGAGCCGGTGGGCAATATCCAGGCCAGGCAGAGCATGATGACGGCCAGCACCGCGCCCAGCCGGAAAAACCACGCCCGGATGCTTCCCCGCGCAATGATCTGGTTCGTGTACCAGTCAAATTCGCGCGCCTCGATGTGCGAGCGGATGATGAGCAGCAGCGAGACGAACAGGAAGATGGCGAGATAGGCATCGATGCTGGCCGCGTTCGGGTTTGTGTTGTAGATGGCGTTCAGGATCAGCACGATGCCCGGCGGCAGGATCGCCCGCCAGACACGGTCCACGCGGAAGATGTGCCACGCCGTGCTGTGGCCCAGGAACCAGACCAGGATGGACAGGAACAGGACGAGCAGGAACGGGTCGAAGCCGACGCCCGACGACATGCCCAGTTCCAGCGCGTTGGCGAAGCGGATGAGCACGGCGTAGACGCGCTCCAGCGGATTGCCGGGCGCGCTGGCGAACTGGATGAGCAGGATCGAGCCGATGCAGTACACGGCGCTCAGGATCAGCGCGGTCAGTTCGGCGTAGTGGCTGCGCGCCAGCAGGAAGCCGAAGATCACCGACAGGATGGCGACGGGCAGCAGTTCGTTCAGGCTGACCGGCCACGCGCCGGATTGTTCGGCAAAGGTTTCGTCAAAGGACAACGACTGGGTCATGGCCATCACCGGGATGGCCATCAGGGTGATGGTCAGCAGCAGGGCAAACACATCGCCACGCGCAAAGACGGTGCGCAGGCTGTTGCGGAAGCGCCGCCAGCGGATGGTCCAGAATGACGGTCCCGCCGGGCGCGCGGTGGTGCTGCGGTTCATGGTCAACGCGGATTCGGTTCACCGGATTAACGATACACGTCTGCGGAGCATACCACATTCGTGCAAGGGCCGCGCGGACGCTCGACCGCCGCCTGGACGGCGTTTTCCGGGCGCTGGGCGGGTAAAAAGACTCATGAGCGCCTCACCCCCAGCCCCTCTCCACGCCCGCCACCCCAGAGGGGACCCCGGCAGGCGTAGAGAGGGGAGCGTACTTGCGCCCTGCCGTTCCCCCTCTCTACGCGGTACTCCGCGTGGAGAGGGGGCAGGGGGTGAGGCCAGAAGCCCATTACAGCGTCTATCCTGGTCGGGACAACGCCTGCGTTGTCCGCGCCGCCGGTATGTTTACCTCTCCAGCAGCGCCACCAGCTCGATGTGGAAGGTCTGCGGGAACATGTCGACCGGCTGCACCTCGATGAGACGGTAGCCGTGCGCGGCCAGCCGTTTGGCGTCGCGGGCAAAGGTGGCCGGGTCGCACGAGACGTACACGAGGCGACCGGGTGCGTGCCGGGCCAATGCATCCAGTGCGGCTGGCTCCATGCCGGTGCGCGGCGGGTCGCACACGGCGGCGTCAAACGGCCCATCCAACTCCGCGAGCGTATCTTCGACCGTGCCCTCGATCAATTCGACGTTCGGCATATCTAACAGGTTAAACTCGGCGTCGCTCACCGCCGCGCCGAAGCTCTCTACGCTGGTGACCAGGCTCGCCTCACGCGCCAGGAATGCGCTGAACAGCCCAACGCCGCTGTACAGGTCGAGCACACTCTCGCCGCCCTTCAGCGCGAGCTTTTCCAGCACGAGCCGCACCAGCGCCTCGGCCTGTGGCAGGTTCACCTGGAAGAAGCCGCCCGCCGTGACGCGAAGGGTGCGGCCCATCACGTTGTACGTCACCAGCCCAGGGCCAATCAGCGGCAGGCTGTCGCCGTCCTCATTCAGAAAACTGACTTGCACCGGCAGATCGATCTGCACCGACGGCAGCTCATCGTTGATCGTGCGCAGCGAGACGAGCAGGTCGTCGCTGGCCGAGCCGACCTGCAGGCGGACCTGGGACAGCGCCGCGTAATCTGGCACAGGCTCGCCGTCGTCCGGCGCGAGCGGGCGGGTCGGCCCGGCGTCTTCGGGCGGCGGCTCCAGCGCGCCGCGCATCTCGACCTGAAGCTGCTCGAACAGGTCCAGCAATTCGGGCCGGATGATGTGACATTCTTCGATGGGGATGATATGCTGATC
>JADZBY010000438.1 GCA_020851855.1 Anaerolineae bacterium | reverse complement strand
TCACCACGCTCCGGCGGTCGCCATTCGACCGAAAAACGTTTCAAACGACGCACAGACACTGAAAAGAACCGTATCGGAAGCGACGCAGGCGCTGCGCCAGGGACGCGATGTAATGGAAGGAAGCGCGCCCGCCTGCGGCAAAGACATCTCACAACGCCAAGGATGTAGGGACGAGGCCTGCCTCGTCCGCAGCGGGCAGCGGGCGGGGGCAACGAGCGCGGACAACAAGCGCGGACAACGCAGGCGTTGTCCCTACGGTAGGTGGTGTAGGGACGAGGCCTGCCTCGTCCGCGCCGGACAGCGGGCGGGGGCAACGCAGGCGGTGTAGGGACCGGCCTGCCTCGTCCGCAGCGGCTATTCTTACAAAGCAGCAGCGCTGGTAGTTGTTTTTTGTGCCGGGCGAGATCACAACTGGTAGCCCTGAAAATGGCCATACGGGTTCGACTCCCGACATTCCGTAAGGCGTATCGGGCACTGCGTACACGAGTACGGTTGATCGGGTACAGGCGTAGCACCACGGTCTGACGGCGCAAACAACGACGAGGGTGGGATAGGGGCTTTCTGCGCTGCGGCTCTCACATCGTCCACGTTCGGTTCGGGTTCCTGGGCGTGACCATGCGCCCGGCGGCTGCCGGGTCTCTGGGTGCGACTTCAGGGGTGTTGGCGGACCCCCCGCAGGCCACAGGACCGGGGCATGGCCACACGGATACGGCGGTCGGCACGCAGGCTGGCCGCCGTATTCGATTCCGCAAAGCGTCTGTTCCGTTACCGTCCTGCGACCTCGGTGCAAATTCTGCGACCCTCGGCTTTCCGTTGCGTAATTTACAATGGACCCAAACCCCTCGTACCTCTTTCGGCCCTCTCCAAACCGCCGATGAGTGTCCGATGAAAAGGCGGTGTCACACCACTAACTTATGCTATTATTTTGCAAAGGTTGTTCAATCTATCGACACAAGGCCGTTCGTGGCCGTTCGGGGGAAGCAGGCAGCATGTCCAAAGTGATCGTGATTGGCAGCGGGTTTGGCGGGCTGGGAGCCGCGATCCGTCTCGCCGCGAAGGGCCACCAGGTGGAGCTTTTTGAGAAGCTCGATAAGCTGGGTGGCCGCGCATATGTCTTCAGCATCGACGGTTACACGTTTGATGCCGGGCCGACGGTCATCACCGCGCCGTTCATGTTCGATGACCTGTGGGCTGCCGCCGGACGCCGCCGCGAAGATTACTTCACGCTCAGGCCATGCGACCCGTTCTACCGCATTTTCGACCACACCGGGCGCAGCTTTGACTACAACGGCGACGAGAAATTCATCCTCGACCAGATCGAAAAGTGGAATCCCGCCGACCGCGACGGCTACCAGCGCTTCATGGGAACCACGAAGGCCATCTTCCAAAAGGGCTTCGTGGAACTGGCCGACAAGCCGTTTTTGCACTTCACCGACATGCTCAAGGTCGCGCCGGACCTGATCCGGATGCAGTCGTACCTGAGCGTGTACCACTATGCCGCGCAGTTCGTGAAGGACGAGTTTCTGCGGCGCTGCTTCTCGTTCCACCCGCTCCTGATCGGCGGCAACCCGTTCGACGCGCCGTCCATCTACGCCATGATTCACTACCTGGAGCGCGAGTGGGGCATCCATTACGCCGTTGGCGGCACGGGCGCGATTGTGTCCGCGATGGGCCGGCTTTTTGAAGAGCTTGGCGGGCGTATCCACCTGAACGCCGAGGTCAACGAAATCCTCGTGGAAGGCCGCCGCGTGACCGGCATCCGGCTGGCGGACGGCCAGATTCACCGCGCCGACCACATCGTCTCGAACGCGGACGTGGCCTTCACCTACAAGCATCTGATTCCGGCGCAATACCGGCGCAAATTCACCGACCGGCGCATCGACCGCATGAAGTACAGCGTGTCGCTCGTCGTGATCTACTTCGGCACGCGGCGGCAGTACCGCGAGCATGGGTTGGCGCACCACAACATCATCCTGAGCAAGAGCTACAAGGGCCTTCTCACCGACATTTTCAAGCGCAAGAAGCTCTCCGACGAGTTTTCGCTCTATCTGCACATGCCGAGCCTGGACGATCCATCACTCGCGCCCGAAGGCGGCGAGTCGTTCTACGTGCTGGCTCCCGTGCCGAACCTGGATGCCGACGTGGACTGGACGACGCAGGCCAAACCGTACCGCGACGCGATCATGCAGTTCCTCGAGGACAACTATCTGCCCGATCTGCAGGCGAACATCGTCGTGGAGCGCATGGTCGACCCGCTGCATTTCCAGAATACGCTCAACAGCGTCAAGGGCGCGGCCTTCAGCGTGCAGCCCATCCTGCTGCAATCGGCGTGGTTCCGCCCGCATAACCGCTCCGAGGACTTCGACAACCTGTATTTCGCCGGAGCCGGCACACATCCCGGCGCTGGACTGCCCGGCGTCTTGTCGTCGTCGATCATCGTAGAGAACCTGATCGGCCCGGCAGAACCGCACGCCGCGCCCGCCGGCAAACGCGAAAATGCCGAAGCGTCGCGAGAAATTGACCACCTGATCCCGGCCTGAGCGCCAAGACACCGGACACGATCCGCAAGCCGCAGGAGAAACCCGTATGACAGCCCAGGGAGCAAACTGGGAAGGCCGGATGTTGGCGTGGGCCGCCGAGGCGCTCAACGGTGCGACCGCGCACCCGACCGCTGTGCCTGGGGCCGACCTGGATGAAGCCTACGCCGTCTGTGCAGACATCACGCGCGAGCACAGCAAGACGTTTTACCTGGCCACCGCGCTGCTGCCGCGCGACAAGCGGCGCGCCATGCGCGCGTTGTACGCATTTTGCCGGGTCACCGATAATCTGGTGGATGACGTGGGCCGCACGGATCGTGAGGCGGCGCTGGCGAGCTGGCGCGATCAGGTGCTCGGTGGACACACGCCGACGAGCGACCCGGTAGCGCTGGCCTGGGCGGATACCAGCGCGCGGTATCGCATCCCGCACGGCTACGCGCGCCAGCTCATCGACGGCGTGACGAGCGATCTGCACCGGACGCGCTATGAGACGTTTGACGATCTGGCCGATTACGCCTACGCGGTCGCCTCGACGGTCGGGTTGATGGCCATGCACATCATCGGCTTTGACGGCCACGACGCGCTGCCCGACGCGGTCAAGCTCGGCGTGGCGCTCCAGGCGACGAACATCCTGCGCGACGTGGCCGAAGATTGGTCGCGCGGGCGCATCTACTTGCCTCATGCGGAGCTGATCGCCTTCGGACTGAGTGAGGTGGACGTGGCAGCCGGACGAAACTCGGAGAAATGGCGCGCTTTCATGCGCTACCAGATGGCGCGGATCCGCCAGTTGTACGCCGAGTCGCGTCCCGGCATCGCCCGGCTCGACCGGTCGGGCCGGTTCGCGGTGGCCGCCGCCGCCCGGTTGTACGAGGGCATCCTCGACGACATCGAGGCCCACGATTACGACGTGTTCAGCCGCCGCGCACACCTGAGCGCGTGGGCCAAGCTGATCCGGCTGCCGGGCATCTGGTGGCTGGCCCGCCGCCCCACACGGCAGGCGCGCTGATATGCCGGATTTCGATGCCGTGGTCATCGGCGCGGGGCACAACGCCCTGGTGTGTGCGGGCTATCTGGCGCAGGCGGGCTATCGGGTCGGCGTTCTGGAGCGCCGCCATATCGTCGGCGGGGCCGTGGTCACCGAAGAGATCACGCCCGGCTTCAAGTTCGACCTGGGCGGTTCGGCCCACATCCTGATCAGCCACACGCCCATCGTCGCCGACCTGAAATTGGCCGATTACGGGTTGGACTACATCGACATCGACCCGTTGTTCTGGGCGCCCTTCCCGGACGGCTCGCATTTCACGATCTGGAAGGACGTGGACCGTACCTGCCAGAGCATCGCCGCCATCTCGCCGCGCGACGCCGAGAATTACCGCGCGTTCGTCCGGCAGTGGGGGCCGATTGCCGAAGGCATGGTCGACATGTTCAACCGCGCGCCGACGCCCTTGAACGCCGTGCGCGCCATGGGCCTGCGCATGGTCCGGCAGGGCCACCTTTGGGAGCGGCTCACCGACATGCTGCGCGGTTATGGCGACGTGCTGCGCCGCCAGTTTGTCGATCCGCGCGTGCAGGCGCTTGTAGCGTGGATGGCGGCGCAATCCGGCCCGCCGCCCGGCGAGCCGCTGTCCGCGCCCTTCGCCCTGTGGCATCCGATGTACCACGTGAGCGGCATGAAGCGCCCACGCGGCGGCTCCGGCATGTTGACCCAGGCGTTGGCCCGCATGATTGAGGCGCACGGCGGCGCGATTCACACGTCCACGCCCGCCCGGCGCATCCTGGTCGAATCCGGGCGCGCGGCAGGCGTCGAGACGGAAGACGGGCGCAAAATCACGGCGCGCGTCGTCATCTCCGGCGCGCATATTCACACCACGCTCAAGATGCTGAGCCGCGCCGTGATGCCGGAAACGCCCCGCCGCCTGTTGGAGCGGGCGCGCATCGGCAACGGCTTTGGCATGATCGTGCGCTGCGCCATGAACGAACTGCCGAATTACACGGCGCAGCCCACGCCCGACGGCGCAGCTTCCGCCGCGCATCACCGCGCCATGCAGTTCATCTGCCCGGACGTGCCGTACCTGGAGCGCGCCTACGCCGATTACCTGTCGGGGCGACCCTCGCGTGAGCCGGGATTGATCAGCATGACCTGGACGGCGGTTGATCCGTCGCTCGCGCCGCCCGGCAAGCACGTCATGTTCCTGTGGGGCCAGTATTTTCCGTATGAACTGGCCGGCGGCGAGCACTGGGACGACATTGCCGAGCGTGTGGCGGACAATATGCTGGCCACGCTGGCTCGCTATGCGCCCAACGTGACCGGCGCGGTCATCGACCGGCTGATCGAGACGCCGCTGTACCTGGAGCGCACGCTCGGCCTGCTGCGCGGCAACGTGATGCACCTCGACATGTCGGTGGACCAGATGTTTATGCTGCGCCCGGCGCTGACCATGGCCAATTATCGCGGCCCGGTCAAAGGGCTATACCTCACCGGCGCGAGCACTCATCCGGGCGGCGGGATCATGGGGGCGGCGGGCCGGAACGCCGCGCAGGTCGTGCTGCGGGATTTGGGAAGGAAGAAATGACCTCACCCCCTTCCCCCTCTTCATGCGAAGTACCGCATGGAGAGGGGGAAAAGCGCGGTGACCGACGTGCCGACTCCCCTCTCTACGACTGCCGGGGTCCCCGCTGGGATGGCAGCTGTCGAGAGGGGCTGGGGGCGAGGACGCTATCACGGAAGGATGTTGGTTGTGACGTATTTTCAATTCCTGGCCATCTTCCTGGGCATTCCCATCGTCGCGCTGATGGGAATCGCCCTGTTCGACCACAGGCGCGGCGCGCGCTTGCCCGTCGCGCTGGGCAATTTCCCGGCGTGGCTGGTCATCGGCGCAGTGTGTTTCATCGCCGTCGCCTGGACGACGCCCTGGGACAACTACCTGGTTGCCACGGGAGTCTGGTACTACGATCCGTTGCTCGTGACGGGCATCACGCTGGGCTGGGTTCCCATCGAGGAGTACACCTTCTTCGTGCTTCAGCCGATCCTGATCGGGCTGTGGATGGCCTTCTGGATGCGCCGCCTACCCGTGACCGAATCTGGCGCTGAGATTCAGGGCGGTGGACGCATCCGGGCGGTGGCGCTCGGCCTGACCGGTCTGATCTGGCTGGCGTCGGTAGCGCTCTTGGCGTCCGGTTGGCGTTCGGGCACGTACCTGGGCCTGGAACTGGGCTGGATGCTGCCGCCGCTCATGCTGCAACTGGCCTTTGGCGCGGACATCCTGTGGAAGCACCGGCGCTTCACCCTGCTCGGCGCGCTCATCCCGACCGTGTACCTTTCGGCGGCGGATTTCATCGCGATTGGCGCGGGCACGTGGACCATCAGCCCGGAGCAATCCCTGCAATGGTACGTGGGCGGCGTGTTGCCCATCGAGGAGATCATCTTCTTCTTCCTGACCAGCAGCCTGGTGGCGTGCAGCGTGGCGCTGGCGCTGGCCCAGGAGAGCCGCGCCCGGCTGCCCAGGCCGCTGCGCACCTGGATTAGCCGCCGCACCACGCTCACCGCGTGAGGCGCTGACCGTCCGCACGCCGTGGTAGACGACCCCGCCTCATAATCATCGCCCACCTTCTCGCCGGTGGGTGGTGAAAGTCCACCCACGTGGGTGGTGACTTCCACCCAGTTCTTTTCCTACAGTGTGTGCGTCCGTGGCGACCCGCCAGCAAGCAGCGGTGCTGCTGGCGGGAAACCTGGCCCTACCTCAGAAGGAGAAGATTGGTCATGGCACGCCTCACCCGTTTCGTCACTCTGATGGTGATCTTCGTATTCGCTGTATCTGTGTTGCCGGTCGCGGCGCAAGACGGCGGGACGCCAAAAGGACTGCGCGGAGACTCCCCGAAGTATGCCCTGTCCGGCCCTTATGCGGTCGGCATGCGCACGTTTGCCATCGATGAGGGGACCGACAACGCCCTGCACGGGATCATCTGGTATCCGGCGCTAAACCCGCTGAAGCTGGACCCCGCGTATGCGTATCCTATTTCGGTTGGTCCTGGCATGGTCATCCACCTGAACGGGCATGCGCTGGAAGACCCACCGCCGGACATGACCGGCGCACCGTACCCGCTGGTCTTCCTGTCGCACGGCTTCGGCGTTCGCGCGGCCACCTACGCTTTCTTGAATGAGCACCTGGCATCCCAGGGCTTCGTGGTGATGGCCGTCGATTACCCTGAAGTATGGGACCCGCAGTTCAGCCAGATTTGGGCCGCCTTCGTGAACCGACCCATCGCCCTCAACCGCCTCATCGCCTACGCCGATGAGGTCAGCACGGACGCCGGCCCTTACGCCGGGTTGTTCAACACGGATCACTTCGCACTGATGGGGCACTCGATGGGCGGCTACACGTCCCTGGCAGGCGCGGGCGCACGCATCGACACCGAGGCATACGCGGCAGCTTGTAGCGAGAACCCAACCGGCACTGACGCCTGGGTGTGCCCGGTTGTCGTCCCCAAGATCGGGGAGATGGCAAGCCTGGCGGGCTTCGACGCGCCGCCCGAAGGCCTGTGGCCGTCGTGGGGCGACTCGCGCGTGAACGCGGTCATCGACATGGCGTTTGGCTCGAACCTTGTGCCGCAAGCCGGCGTGACCGGAGTCACAGCGCCGCTGCTGACCATGATCGGCACCGACGACACGCTGGTCGGTTACGATCAGGCTATCGCGGTCTATCATGACGTGGGCAGCGACCAGAAGGCGTTGGTGACGTTCAAGGGAGCCGGGCACTTCGTCTTCCAATGGGCCTGCGAGGATTTCCCGGAGTTCGTGGCTATCGGCTACGGCGCATTCTGCGTAGACCCGGTGTGGGACCTGATGCGGACGCACGACCTGACGAACCACTTCGTCACCGCGTTCCTGCTCGCGACCGTCAAGGGTGACAGGGATGCGGCGGCGGTCTTCGGGCCGGATGCCGAGGCGATCACCGGCATCGAGGTCGAGGCGAGCGGCCTTTAGGGACTGCTGCCCACGGCGCGGTCGCACTCTGATTGAGGCGAGCGGCGGGTAACTTCCGCCAGAGGGACTCGGTCGGCGCGCTCTGCCTTGCCCGCAGAGCGCGCCGATTGCCGCGTCGTAACGTCCAGGATTCCTGTCTCGACGTCCGCTTCAGGATTGGACGGCGCGCTTTTCCTTGACCTGCGCCTCAATCCAGGGATAGGTACGCTCGATGCCCGCTTTCAGGTCGAATTGCGAGCGCCAGCCCAGCGAGTAGATGCGCTCGTTGCTGAAATTGCGCGAGTGCACGCCAACCGGGCCGTCGATGTGCTTCACGTTCACGCGCTTGCCCGCCACCTCGGCCACCGTCGCTACCAGCTCGTTCACCGTGACGTACTGCGGGCAGCCGATGTTCACTGCGCCGTGTAGGTCCGAGTGCATGAGCAGGAAAATACCCTCGACCATGTCATCCACAAAGGTGTATGAGCGAATCGCCGAGCCGTCGCCCCAGATTTCAATCGTGCCGCCGTCTTCGATCTCCGCGATCTTGCGGCACATGGCGGCGGGAGCTTTTTCGCGCCCGCCCGTCCACGTCCCTTCCGGGCCATAACAGTTCTGGAAGCGGGCAATGCGCACCTGCATCCCGTATTTGCGCTCGTAGGCCAGCGCCACGCGCTCGGAGTAGAGCTTCTCCCAGCCGTACTCGTTATCCGGATGGGCGGGGATGGCTTCGGCCTCGGTCATCTCCGGCTCGCCGGGCTGCATATCGCGGTAGACGCACACCGACGACGAGAAGAAGTAGCGCGGCACGCCCATCTCGGCGGCGTTGTGCACCATGTGGATGTTGATCAGGGCGCTGTTGTGCATGATCTCGCATTCGGCGGAGTGGATGAAGCCCATGCCGCCCATGTCCGCCGCAAGCTGGT
>JADZBY010000437.1 GCA_020851855.1 Anaerolineae bacterium | reverse complement strand
GCGCGCAGCATGGCCACCTCGCCCGGCGATTTGCAGCCGCGCAGCCGCGTGATCAGCTCCTCGGCGCTCACCAGCCGGTCGAGGTGCGGCGTCCCGGCGAGCGCCTCTTGCAGCCACACGTACTTGCCGTGCGACAGGCCGTCCGCTTTCGTGTTGTGGCGCGCGTAGTTGATGGCGATGCGCTGCGGGCCGAGCCGGTCGAGAGTCTCCACCAGGCTGCGGTCGAGCCGGCCCTGGTGGTCATAAACCTGATCCCAGACGCCTGTTGCGCTTGGGATGGCCACATCCAGCCCGCCGACCAGCGCGATTCGCTCGCCGCGCCGGGTCAGGATGAGCAAGCCTGCGCCCAGGTCACGATCTCCGAAGATGATCGGGTACACCGGGTCGCCGCCGGAGTCGCCCATCTTCTGCGCGAAGGTCAGCCACACGTCGATGTCTAGCGCGTTCATCAGCGCGATGGCCTGCTCGACTTTTTCGGCGGCCAGCGCATTGAACGCCGCCGTTTTGTCCGGCCAGACGGGCGCATTTGAAGTAATCATGGCCTGCAACCTCATCCCTCTGCAAAGGTCTGGTAAGCGATCAGCGCGATGTGGCCCATGGCGCTGTCGATCTCGATGGCGCGCCGCCACTCCGCGACGCGGTCGCCACGGCAGGCGGCGTGATCCCAGGCGGCGAGCATGGTGAGCACGATGTGTGAACGCTCGCTGGCGTAAATCACACCGCTGTCGTTGCGCACGCCGCTGAACGTGCCGGTCTTATGCGCGACGCGCGTCCCGGCGGGAAGAAAGCGTGGGATGCGGTCGTTCAACTGCTGCTTGAGCAGGATGTCGAGCATGGCGTCGCACGCGGCGCGGTCGAGCACGTCGCCCTTGAAGATCATCTCGACCAGCCGGGTCATCTCGCGCGGGGTGCTCACGTTGTTGTCGTCGCCCAGGCTGTAGCTGAAGCCATCGCGCCGCACGCCGTGCTCGGATTCCCATCTGGCAAGCGCGTAGATGTCCTGGTCCGGGTCGGGGCTGGGCAGCATGTCGGTGAAGATGTCGTTCAGGCTGCGCACGACGTGCGTATGGGTCAGGCCCAGGCGGTGCATGTGCGCGTCGATGTTGGCCAGCCCCAGCCGCGCCATGAGGATATCTGTGGCGCTGTTGTCGCTGATGATGGTCATCAGCGTGATCAGGTCGCGCACGGTGAGCGCCAGCCCGTCGTCCAGGTAACGCAGGATGCCGCTGCCGAGCGCTTTGTCGTCGTGCGCCAGCGGCCAGCGCTCATCCAGCGTGAAACGGCCCTGGCCGAGCTGATTGAAGGCTTCGACCAGGACCGGTATCTTCACCACGCTGGCCAGCGGCACGGGCGTATCGGCCCCGATCATCAGCTCCACGCCCGATTCGATGTGGCGGATGGCCACGCCGATCTGCGCGCCGCTGTCGGCGATGATCCGCTGGATACGACTCTGCCAGTCGGCCATGAGCGCCGTCACGCTTTCTCTTCGGGCGGCTTCAGGGCCGGAAAGTCGGCGCGCGGCAGCCGCTCCAGCACCGGCGCGAGGCCAAAGGGCTTGTGCGGCTCCAGCTGATACCAATAGGCCGTGCTGGAAAAGTCGTCGCTGCGGCGGTTGGCATGGCCGTGCTCAATCGAGACGCGGATCGAGCGGCTGAAGCGCACCGGGTCGAGCAGATGCCAGCGATACCACGAGATCGGGCCGGTGAAATTGTGCGCGCCGGGCAACGTCAGGCCGAAGAAGGGCGACTCGAACTTGGTGTCCGTGCCCCAGGCTGTGTTGAAATAGTCCTCGGTCCCGGTCCCGTGCAGCGTGGGCGGCCAGCGCTGGCCCTCGTTGTCGTCGTCGACGAAGATCATCTCGTCGCCCTCGCCGTACCAGTTGTGGCCGTCCTTCTTGCTGTAGCGCAGCGGGTGGATGTTCAGGTTGCAGCCGACGTACTGCCCCGCGCCTTCCGCGTCAAGGATCAGGTAATTGCCCTCGTCGCTCAGGTTGACGCCGGCGTGCTGGTACGTCGAGTCGTCCATCTCCGGCGTCTCGACAACGCCGTCCGTCGGGTTCTCGCGCCGCCAGCAGGCGTGCAGCCGGCCCCAGTCGTCGGCAGGCGGCTCGTCCCACACTTCGTAATCGATGTTGTAGTACAGCCGGATCTCGCTGGCGAAGTTCTCGCTGGTCACTTCGATGCGCGCGCCGGTGCGGAAGGGCATGGGCAGGTAGCAGTTCAGGCCGTGGCCATCGCGCGCCGCCATGACCATGGGCAGCGACACGTAGTTCGTGGTCAGGCCGTGCCCGACGCCGAAGAAGTCGCCCACGGGGACGAGCACACTCGGCTCCGTCTCGCCGTCCCAGTACATCTTGAGCACGAGCTTGCGCAGCCAGTTTTCCTCGATGCTGTGCGAGGTAAACCAGATGTGGGTGATGCAGCCTGCACCCTGCACGTCGAGCAGGGTATACGTGTCGCCGCGCACGATGGACAGCCGGTCGCGGTTGCCGCCGGTCGGGTCCCAGCTTGAGGCGCGGCGGGTGTGCTTCGTCGGGTCCACTTTGACGAAATTGAACCAGTTGAACATGCCAGATGCTCCATGAGGTGAAAATGCGGTGCAGTCACGAGTGAAGCCTC
>JADZBY010000436.1 GCA_020851855.1 Anaerolineae bacterium | reverse complement strand
GCAAGCGTGTGGAATACGGACAGCGCGCCGGATTTCACCGACAACGACGCGCTGGCCACGTACGGCTGGCTGCTGGGCGAGGCGCTGAACGCGGAGACGCGCCTGATCGCCGTCAGCGGGGCGGGCATCACCCACAACTTCGAGACTCCGCCCGACGCCAGCACGACGCTGCCGCAGCTCTACCCGCACCTGCACCGCGACCTGGGCGCGCCCAACGACTGGTCCTGGCAGCCCGACCTGATCCTGATCCACCTGGGCAGCAATGATTTCACGGACCCGGTCCCATCCGGCGCGGATTTTCAGGCGGCCTATGTACGATTCCTGGCCGAGGTGCGGCAGTACAACCCGGACGCGCGTATCGTGGTCATCCAGCCGTTCGGCATCTTCGAGGGCAGCCTGCCGGTTTTCCCGGAGCACATCCGGGGCGCGGTCGAGGCGCGGCGCGCGGCGGGCGACGAGCGAATCTGGTACGTCGATACGCGCGGCTGGCTGGGCGAGGGCGATTTCAGCGACATGGCGCACCCCAATGCCCGCGGCCACCGTCGCGCCGCCGAACAACTTCTGCCCTTTATCCGGGAGATAACGTCCTGGATGCCGTCGGAGTGAGTGTGAGGGACGGCGTCGGGCTGGGCGTGGGCGTGGCGGTCGGGTGCAGCGGCACGCCCCAGTAGGATAGCAGGCCGTCGCCGCCTGCCGTGATCACGTAGCGTCCGCCGGGGCTGAAGGCGACGCCCCACGTCCAGCCGGATGGCAGAACGGCCAGCATGTCGCCCGACGTGGCGTCCCACAGCCGGGCCGCATCCACGCCCGCCGAGGCCAGCAGACGGCTGTCCGGGCTGAACGCCACGTCGAAAATCTCGCCGGTATGGCCGGGCAGGATGGCGATCAGCGCCCCATCCGCCGCATTCCACAGCCGAATCTCCCCATCCGTCGAGGCGGTGGCCAGCAAACGGCTGTCCGGGCTGAACGTCAGGTCCGTCACCTGCGGGATGTGCTGCAAGCGGGCGATGGGCTTGGCTTCGGGCAAGGCGGCGAGCAGCACCGTGTCGCCGCTGGCCGAGGCGATCAACCGCCCGTCCGCACTCACGGCGACGAGCGCCACCGGGCCGGGCAAGCGCGTCTCGCCCAGCTGGCTCAGGCGCGCCGCGTTCGCCGGGCTGAGCAGGTCAGCGTCGTCCAATGCGGCCTCGCGCAGCGCCGTGAGTGTGCTGGCCGCCGCGCCGGTGCTCATCTGCGCGATCTCCGTGCCGGACGCGCCGCGCCCGACGGCCTCGACGGTGGCGGTGATAGCCGCGCTGGTGGCTGTCTGGCCGGCAAGCAACGCCTGATCGGTGGCCAGCAGCGCGCCCGCCGTCCCGGCCAACGCCTGGCGGGCCAGCGCGGCGCCGGTTTGCGCCGGGATGGCCGTGCCGGTCAGGTCGGCGGCGAGTTGGGCGGCGCTTTCGGCGTCCAGAGTGCGCTGTGCGGCGGCGGTGGCCGTCACGGCGTCGCCGATGGCCGCCTGGACGATGGCCGTCGCCGTGCGGTACTGGTCCGCGCCAAAAGCCACCGCCGTCAGGCGTGCATTGACGGTCGCTTCCAGGGCGCTGGCGGGCAGGGCGGTGTACGTCGGGTAGGGCGTGGCGTTCGCGGGGCGCGAGATGGCGGTCAGGCCAAGACTCATCAGGCCGAGCAGCAAGAGCAGGGCCAGACCGAAGATGCTCAATGTCAGGCGGCGGTCAGTCATCCTGGGGCGGTGCAATCCTCACACAAACTCAAGATCGGGCGCAGGCAAAATTTCCGGGCGACACGTGCGCCGCCCGGAACGGGAGTCGTCCTGGCAGCTATCGCTTTACCACCGTGCCCGACCCGGTGATTTCCTGTGTCACGCGCGGATCGCTGCTATAGCTGACCGCGCCGGAGCCGCTGATCTTCACGTCCAGCCGGTCCGATACGTTGACGAACGCGGTGCCGCTGCCGCCGATAGTCACGGTGGCTTCCTGGCCACCCAGGTTCGAGCCTTCGAACGCGCCGTTGCCATCAATCCGGATGTCCTGGCGCGCCGCATCGCCCAGCAGGCTGACCGTGCCCGACCCGCCGATCACCACGCTGACCGACTCCGCGTCCAGGCTGGCCATCGCGATCGCGCCGGAGCCGAGAATCTCGAACGAGGTCACGTCGTGGGCGGTGATGGTGAACATCAGGCGCTTGGTCGAGATCGACACGTTGTCTTTGAAGCCGAGCCGCAGCACGCCGCCATTCACCTCGGTGACGATGAGCGGCATGATGTTATCGTCCGTCTCGATGGCAACGCCTTCCGTATCGCCCTTCTCGATGACGACGACGCCCGATCCTTCGAGTTTGACGCCCGTGAAGCCGCTCACATCGCGCGTCTCTTCGATGTACTTCTCCGAGCCGACGGTGACGTTGGCGTTGTTGCTGATGATCGGGTTGCAGCCACTGGCGGCCAGTACGGCGATCACCAATCCGCACAGGAGCATTGCAGTGCGAGAGCGAAGCATGGCGGCGACATTCCCCCTGGTAAGGCGCAGCAGGCTGACAGGTCCGCCGCGCCGACTTGTCAGAGGTTAGTACGCAGGACGTGGGCAACGGGTTGCAGGGCGAACAGGTCCCGGATGAAGAGGCAGGCATTCTCCCCACGATGGATTCGTAGGGGCAACGCCTGCGTTGTCCGCTCCGGTCAGGCCGCCCCGGCGGACGAGGCAGGCCTCGTCCCTACGAGATGGCGGTAGGGGTAATGCCGGCGTTGTCCGCTCCGGTCAGGCCGCCCCGGCGGACGAGGCAGGCCTCGTCCCTACGAGATGGCGGTGGGGGTAATGCCGGCGTTGTCCGCTCCGGTCAGGCCGCCCCGGCGGACGAGGCAGGCCTCGTCCCTACGAG
>JADZBY010000435.1 GCA_020851855.1 Anaerolineae bacterium | reverse complement strand
TTGCTTTGTCTGTGGGTGCCCACTTTGACGCAGTGCTGGTCTGTGCACACCCTTCAAAAGGGACGCGCCGCATTACCATGATGGCAGTGCGGCGCGTTTGCTGGATGCTGTGGGGTTGCGATGGGCGGCTATGGCGTCATTTTCGTTGTCCGTGGAGAATTTGATGCATGCGCGCTCGCGAGAGGTCGAACGCGACCGCGAGCTTGGGGATGCTCTCACCGTTCGTGTAGCGCTGGCGGATCAGCTCGTTGCGTTGCGATTTGGGATGGGGGCCATAGTAGTCGGCTGTTGCCGCAGGAAGCGTGTCACTGAGCCAACGAAGGACCTTCTTCGTGCAGACTTCAAGGCTGTATACTCGGTGACGGCGTAAGCCCCATAGGGGCATAACGGTATACTTAATTGGATGCATAGCGCAAACTGCCGCTATGGTTATGTATATTCTTACATAGCCGACTGGGCGCGTATATTCCCCGAAGGCAGCTCGCCTTCGCCGCCTTTGGGACCATGTACCTGTCGAAGCGGCGGACACTCAATCTGGCAGACGGCGATATCTGCCATCGTCCGCATCGCTGATTCCATTTTACGCCTCATTGTCCCTGTCGGTGTAGGTTCTCCCTCCCTCGTCCAGTAGACCGGTTTCTCATTTGCAATGATCGGACGTGTGAACTCGTGCCCCCAATGTGTGTTGCGATCTTGACCGCAGCAGCCTGCCGATCTCTCCTCGTTGTGAGGAATGCACTCGTGTCCCGCTGATGACGATTCGCCGGTCTTGACATATCGCCTCCACAGATTCCCCTTGAAAAAGTCCAAAGTCCCTTAGCGCGGACACTCCGTGTGGCCGGGACTCAGGTCGTTTGTTGGCGGGTAGGCCAATTGAGATGTCAGCCGGTCCTCGGAAAGCGTGTGGCTGCCCAGCCTGCAGGGGAAGCAAGCGTGGCCCGATCCTCCGTCGGCTGATTCCGTCGGACAGGTGCCAGTGTTCGGGTACAGCAAACTCTGGATCGTTGTCACCCACACGGCGTAGCCTCATGGCAGCTTGATGACAGCATACGGGAGGACATAACGATACCTGCTCCAGCGAACGAGTCTGAGGTGAACCGCACGTTTTTCGACCATCCAGAGCGTACAGGGTCAAGGCGACCTCACGGTAGTAGGTGTGGAGAATGCGCAGCACAAGGATTTCCAGGTCCTGTTCACCCTGAGCCTTCTTTCGAACCGTGAGTAGATCAGGCTGGAACGAAATGAGGGCATGACCCGCACCCAGGCGGAGGCGAGTTCGACCGCCAGCGGAATCCCTTCAACGACCTGACAGATACAGCGGTTGACAGGATGGTTGATCTACTATTGCGGCTACGAACGTGATTTCGCCGCATTACGAGAGGGACAAAGACGGTAACGTTCCCGTTATGGGATCATCCCGATCGAGAATCGCTGATATACAATTGCCACGATGTCGACGTCCAAGGGTGTATATCCGACCCGGCGGGCGCTGTGCACGATAAGCTGCACGGCGCCCAAGTCTTCCTGTCCCGACTTGTGGGGACTCACAGGGAAGGTAAGCCCGCCTACGTCGATCAAGCATTCTTCATGCAGCCGCTCCCGCGACGTGACTACCAGTTGGGATCGGGCGCGATTTGCAGCATCTCGGGCAGCAGATCTGCGCCCTCCGTCAGGTGCTCGAAATTGTCCAAAACGAGCAGCAGGTGTTTGCCCTGCAAGTAACCCAGAAGCTACTGTATGCGGTCTTGTTCGCCATAGAACGTGAGGTGGAGCGCGTCGGCGATGGCAGGGGTGACAACATCGGGTGCGGTCAGCGGTTGCAGAGGAACGAAGCAGACGCCGTCGGAAACACTGGCGGTTGCCCGGATGCACCGCCAGGCATCCCCAACTAGGCGTCATCCACTTGCGACGTGCCACCTCGACGTCCAGGCGGGTTTTCCCGATCCCGCCTGGGCCGACCAATGTGAGAAGGCGGCACAATGGGTCGCTGAGCAGCGCCTCAATCTGACGCAACTCCTCCGTTCTGCCGATAAACGGCGTGGCAAAAGCTAGAAGGCCATAGGCGTCCATTGTCGGGTCCTACAACTCGCACTATCTGCCGCGCAGGGTCATCATCCATGATTCGCACCAATACCGGGGGTCGTAGCGGGGCATAGTGGCTCGAGTCTATAGAATTCCCGCTGCTCACAAGTGAGCTCCGGCACGTAGCGGTTAGCCCGCGTCCAGGCGATTAGCTCGTCAAGGGTGGCATCGATTCGCCAAAGCTCCAATCGTCCGTCTGGGAAACCGAGCACCGCGTTCCGTCCATCGGGATTGAAGGCAAGCGTACTCAGGCCCAGACCCGCCCCGCTCCAGCGGCGGATCACGTCGCCGGTCTGCAAGT
The DNA here is from genome assembly GCA_020851855.1 of Anaerolineae bacterium. Classification (GTDB taxonomy): domain Bacteria; phylum Chloroflexota; class Anaerolineae; order Aggregatilineales; family UBA2796; genus JADZBY01. The sequence continues at coordinate 63,741 of JADZBY010000435.1, read as the reverse complement.
CGTTGAGAGTTGTCGTCTCGTCTATTGAGCTGAGGATGCCGTGGCGCCCGTCCGGGCTGATCTGTGCGAGTATGAGGGGCATATTGTGGTTCGTCAGTTGGCGCAAGACAACGCCTGTGTCCACGTCCCAAAGGACTGCTGTGCCGTCCTCCAATCCCACCAGCGCCTCCTTACCGCGGAAACCGAAGTTGTTGGCGGAAAAGGTTCCGGTGATACCGCCGGTTCCCGGCAGTTCGCGCACTCGTTCTCCTGTCGCAGTGTTCCACACGGCAATGGTGCCGTCGATGAACGTGGCCCAGACCTGGCTGCCATCGGGGCTGAAGGCGGCCTTGAACGCCCCCTCCGATGACTGATCAAGAATGCCGTTTTCATAGCCCGAAAAGCGCCGAATGGCCTGTCCCGTTGCCACATCCCACAGGATGATGATGCGCCCCATCCCGCCGGACACGGCCGTACGACCATCCGGGCTGAAGGCTACCGACGCGCCGCCGCTGGTGGAGTCCCAACGGCGTCGTTCACGCCCGGTCTCGATGTCGACCAGGATAAGCTCTCCCTTCGCGCCTGACGGGACGGACACCGTCGAGAGCAGAACTGTCTTGCCATCAGGTGAAAAATCCACCCCCCAAATTCCGACCTCGAACCGTCGAATCTCTTGCCAGGTCTGTGTATCCCAAAGGATGCCCAGGCCGTCATCGGCAGTGGAAAAAACGTAACGGCCATCAGGGCTGCTGACAACGCCCCCCACGTATTTGCTGTGGCCGACGAGCTGGCGGATGATCTGCCCGCCCTCGAGATCCCACAGCCGCAGAGTTGGGTCATCGCCGCCTGCGCTGGACAGGGCAGTGTGACCATCGGGCATGAATGCCACACTCACCACAGGACCGGTATGCCCACGGAGACGATGGATGATCTCCCCAGTATTGACATTCCACAACGTGATCGGCCCCATCACACCGGCAGAAAGGGCTCGCCGCCCGTCCGGGCTGAACGCCAAGCCAAAGACCCAGAACTGGCCATCACTGAAACGACGAATCACTTCCCCTGTAGCCACATCCCACAGGATGAACATCGACTCTTGCGCTCCAGACAATGCTGAACGTCCATCTGGACTAAAGGCGACTTTCAGGACAGGAGCAGGATGACCCTCGCCATCAGCGCCGTAACGCCGGATTATGTTGCCACTCTCGAGGTCCCAGAGGATGAGTGTGCTATCCCAGGAACCGGTGAGTGCAGTGCGTCCATCCGGACTGATCGCCAGGCTTTCGATCTGGTCGGTGTGACCTTCACCGTTTGCGCCGAGACGGTGGAGAATTCGGCCTGTCTCCACGTCCCAAAGTATCGGTATCGCATCCGAGCCCGCAGAAAGGGCCCTCCTGCCGTCCGGGGTGAATGCGACCGCCCAGACACCACCAGTGTGGCCTTCATAGCGGCGAATGATGTGGCCTGCCTGCACATCCCACAGGATCACAGTCGTGTCTTTTGAGCCGGCTCGGTTGTTAGAGCCAGAGAGGACAGTGCGGCCATCAGGGCTAAACGCCACACTCATCACCTTGTCAGTATGACCTTCAAAGCGCCGCAGCATTTGCCCAGACTGAATATCCCACAGAATCATGGTCGTGTCGTCTGACGCTGACATCACGGTGAGGCCGTCCGGGCTGATTGCGAACGCTGGCACGGCACCGTCATGTCCGACAAAGCGGCGAATCGTTCCAGGGGCGTAAGCTGCCTCACTCAACGTGACCTGTGCTACTGCTGATCCTGGATCAAGGCGGACTGCCTCCAGGGCAAGGGCGATCGCCAGATCTGTGTTGCCAGTGGCGAGCGCCGCCTGCGAGCCGGCGGTAAGCGCTACGAATTGCGACTCTGCAGCGCTGCGTTGGGCATTGTTGCGCTCGTTGAGAGCAGCGCCTGTCAGGCCCAGCGCCCCGACTATGGCGAGCAGTAGGACGAAGACCAGCGCGCGCAAGAAACGAACCGAGCGGCGTTCCAGTAGTCTTTCGCGCGCTTGTCGTTGGCTCTCGGCTTCGCTCTGCCGTTTCCGTTCGGCCAGGCTCGCCTCAAGATAAGTCCGCTCCTCCAACGACAGAGAAAGCGTGGTCGCCTCGACCCATTTTTCGAACTGCTCGAGACGAGCTCCGCGGGCCAGATAACTTGCATCGCCCTGCGTTTTGTGCCAGTCCGTGGCCATTGCTGCGAGCTGTCGCTGTAGTCTGATCTCATCACGGCCTTCGTTCAGCCATGCCCGCAGCCGCTCCCATTCGCGGAGCAGCGCCTCGTGAGCCATCTCAACTATCGGGATACGCGTGGCCGCATCGGTGTCGAGGGACAGCAGCCGCGACGCCGTGTAGCTGTCAATTATCTCATCCATCATGTCGGGATCAGAAGCAATCGCCAGAAGCTCGGAGCGCGATGTACGTCGTCGTGTGTCCTCTGTCCCTTCGCCGAGCGTTACCAGGCGCATGAACATCTGCTTCACCGTATCCCGTTCGGCAGCGTTCAGGCTAGAGTAGAACTTATCGGCCCGCTGAGCCAATGCGCCGACGGTACCGCCGATGCTCTGGTATGCCTCGCGCGTCAACAGGTGACCTTCCCGCCGCTCGAAAAGCTCGGTTAGCGCGTACTGGAGGAGTGGTAGAGCACCAGGCTGATAGTTGACGTCCGCCACGATGGAAGATACTAGCCCAGGCTCAAATGCCACCCCGACGCCCTGTGTCGGCTTGGCAATGGCGCGTTCCAGTTCGTCGGCGGAGAGAGGCATGATGGTCTCCAGACGGCTGCGCACCAGTTCCCCGAAACGCGAGTAAAGGAGCGGCTGATCATAGAAGTCGGCCCGCAGCGTCACGAGCACCCGAACGCGGCTGCGCGACGCGGTGACAGCCGCGTAAAGCAGGTCGAGAAAGAAGGCACGATGCGTCCCCAATTGAACTTGCGTGAAGACTTCCTCAAACTGGTCGATGACCAGCAGCAGATCGCTGCCATCATGTGGCAATATCAGGTTCGCGGCACGCAGTAGTCCATATTTATCGCGTTGCAGATGCTCTCGCAGATTTCCGGCCTGGTTGGCTGCGACTCTGCTGAGGGCCACTTCCAGCTCATCCAGCGGCCGCGCACCCGGCAGCATCTCCACGATGAACCACTTCTCCGAGCCCGGTAAATCGCCCCGCCAGAGCGCTGGAATGAGCCCAGCCTTCACCAGGCTCGACTTGCCGCTGCCGCTAGGCCCGACGACGGCCAAGAAACGGCTGTACTCGCCGCCTTCGGCCAGGCGCTTGACCAGCTTCGCTGTAACCTTTTCTCTGCCGAAGAAGTCCTGATGATCGGCAGATTGGAAGGCGTGCAAGCCCTTGTAGGGGTTCTTGGGGCAAAAATCCTCCGTAGGGACGGGTGCTTGGGTAGTTACCTGGCCAGGCCTCACGATTAGTGCCAGCTCGCGCCCCCGGACTATAGCTTGCACTCGGCTACGAACGCCCAGCTTGCCGTAAATCTGGTTGACGTACCATTTTACGGTACTGAGCGCCACCGTCAGCCGCTGCGCGATTTCCTTGTTGGATAGCCCATCAATGATCAAATGAAGAATCTCGTGTTCGCGCGGCGTCAGCAATTCCGACACACCGGTTGGTGTGCGGTTGAATCCGACCGCATCGCGGAATTCGGCAGCGAAGGCCAACGCATCCGGGTATCGGTATTCCGGATTCTTCGATGTCGCCTTTTGGATAACGCGGTTAACCTCCGGTGCCACTCCGGCTTCGAGAAAATCGATCGCTGGCAATGGGTCGTTGATGTGCTTGTACAGGCGTTCCACCGACGAGACAGCCTGGAAAGGATGTTGGCCGGTGAGGACTTCATACATGGTTACACCGAGGCTATATATATCCGTGCGCGGCGTGACCGGTTCGCCCCGCGCTTGCTCCGGCGCAATGTAGTCTGGTGAGCCGACAACGGCGCTGGTGGCCGCGTCCATTCCAGCCACCGTCACGTCTTTCGCAATCCCAAAATCCGTCAGATAGGCGTTACCATCCTCGTCGAGCAGGATGTTCCCAGGCTTGACGTCGCGGTGAATCACCCCATTGCGGTGAGCAAGAGATAAGGCACCTGCGACCTGATCGAGCAGCAACGCGGCGGCACGGAGCTCAAAGCGCCCTTTCTTCAGCGTGTCGCGCAGACTGCCTCCTCGCAGCCAGCGCATCACGAGGTGGGCACCTTGCGGGTCACGCCAGTAGTCGTAAAGCGGTGTGATGTGGGGATGTTCAAGCCGCGCCACGATCTGCGCTTCGCCATCAAAACTGCGGATGAACTCGGATTGGTTGGCGAGCCCAGGCAGGATGATTTTGATTGCCACCTCGCGGCCTACTGCCTTCTGGGTCGCTCGATAGACCACGCTGAAGCCGCCTTCACCGAGGCGCTCTTTCAGCTCATATCCTTTCACACTAACCTGATTAGTGGCGTCCACGGCCGAGCCCTCCGCCTAATAACTATCGGAAGGGGCTGCGTGCAGAGACTCGAGTCTGGAGATAGGACAACCGCACGCAGCCGATGCCTCGATTACAATCTACTCCTGCCGGAACTTGTAGATCGTGATTCCATCCTCCTCACGGTAGTAGGCGATGTATAGGTTGTCTTCCGCATCGACAGCTACGGCCCCCAGAACTGCATAGGGACCTTCTCCGTTGCCTGGATCGGTCCACTTGGCGAGGAAATTGCCGTACGTATCGAACATCTGCAGGCGGTTGGTGTTGTCGGTGACGAAGACGCGGTCCTGGCTATCGACCACAACCTGAAGCGGAAAGCCGAATTCGCCGTCCGCATCGCCCGCACTGCCGACGGCAAGCAGGAAATTCCCCTCCGCATCGAACTTTTGGAAGCGACCATTGAGCAGGTCAGGGACATACAAGTTACCCTGGCTATCCCACCCGACCTGTGCCGCCCCATTGAACTCGCCATCTCCGGTTCCAGCGATGCCGAACTCGCTGAGAAGTAATCCCTCCTTGTTGAACCTTTGCACATGGGCGAAGTCGGAGACATACACATTGCCGAGTGAGTCGATAGAGATTGGGCCTGCTCCGGGAAAGCCAAACTGCCCATCACTTTTACCCGCAGTCGCCCACTCCAGGCACAGGCCGAGTGACCGCAACCGGCACGGGCGCCTCTGGCCATAGTCATCACCGGCGCTCTCCCACTCCAGGCATAGGCCGAGTGAGCGCAACCGACAGCTCCGCTCCTGGCCACGGTCCTCGATTGGACCGCCCCACTCCAGGACGTAACTGCCCATCGCGTCGAACTTCTGCACCCGGAAGTTATAGCCGTCGGCGACGTATAGATTTCCGTCCGCATCAGCAGCGATGAATCCAGCATCTGGACCGCCTTCGGCATCGGGAGGGTTCTCCGAGTTTCCGGGACGCCAGTTGAACTCGCCCGGTGCGGTGCCTGTTTGGCCCCACGCCGTGACAAATCTGCCTTCCACATCAAACTTGACGATCTGAAAGGTATACCCGTCCGCCCCATAGTCCGTGACGTACAGATTGCCCTGTCCATCGACGGCGATGCTGCCGCCGCCCACTATCGGGTGAGTGGCTGTTTCAGCTTTCCAGACGATCTCCAGGTTCAGAGTCGGATCTGATGAGGCTGCAACTGCAGCAGATGAAGAAGCGTTCAGCGCGATGAGGAGCAGGGCCACCCCACATAGCAGGCTTGAGCCTATCGTTATACGTTTCATCGCACATTTCCTGTGTTCACTAGTGTACGCTACTGATCAAGTGAGCAGCCGCGGATTCGGCGCTGGGTTTCGCTCCAGTAGTCGACATATGCAGACCCTCTCGCGCGTTGCGCATTCTGGTCCTACCGTAAAATCGAGATATCGGCTGCACATCCGAAGCAGGTGCACCTGTCGAACGCTTTTCATCTGCGATGTGGCCCGCTGTGTGATCGCATCATACAGGCGTTTCGCGGCGGTAGGTGGGCTTTCCGTACTTTTTCCCACCCCCTTGGTTACACCGTTTTCAGTAGCTTGGTTGAAGGGAGAATCCAGCGGAGTCGCACAGCAAGGGCTTGCCTAGGAGGTCTTCGCTATATAACCATTGGTGCTAGTTCAAAGGACGTATTGAGCGAGATGAAGAAGGTGGACGTGGGGGGCAGCATCGGGCTGAAGCGCACGGTTGAGTCCCAGCCGGATGTTGAACATGGCGGCCAGATAGGCTAGACGCACTTCAACATGAGCATGGGTGCAATGAAAGACCTTCTTGAGGTGACAGACCATGGTGGCCAGGGACAGGGCAGTCTCAACGAGCATGCGCTCATTCCAGGTGCCGTGTGAGCAGAGTTTGAGTTGGCTGGGAGAGCGTCGGCCTTATTGCTGACGCGCGCTTCCAGCTCCTGCCTCGCCCCGGGTGATCGTACGCTGCACGGCAGCAGTGTGGCGCTGGTCTACCTGGGCCACATCCGCCGTCTGCTCAACTATCTTGCTGCCAAACCCTCACATACGCACTAGACTTCGACTCGCTCGACTGGTACACCAATGAGATTTCCCCATTCGCACCAGGAACCATCATATTCACGCACTATGGGATAGCCAAGCAGGAATTTCAGCACGAACCACATATGAGTGGACAGTCCACCCCGCACGCAGTAAGTGAGCACTTCTTTGTCGGGGGTAATGCCTTTGCCGCTAAATAAGGCACGCAGTTCGTCGACAGGCTTGAAAGTCCCATCGTCATTCGTGGTGGGCGTAACCCAGCGCCGAAACTGACCATTATCCGTTTCCATCACCGCTGGCACATTGATCGCGCCAGGGATATGACCGCCAACGCTTCCACCCATCGAGTCTTCGCCGCTGTACATCGCCGCAGTGCGCGCATCCACCAGCACCCGCTTTGGGTCACCAATTCCCTCCAGAACAAGGTCACGGTGCGCTCGCAGTGTCCAGTCCGGCTTTTTGGCTTTGTATTCGACTAGCCTAACGGCTGGCAGATCCGCCGTCAGCGGACGACCTTCGTCTGCCCATTTGGTTCGTTCGCCATCCAACAGGCGCACGTCTGGATGACCGTATATTTTGAGCATCCACAATCCCATTGCCGCCAGCAGATTGCTGAAGCCATCGTACAATACGACTGCTGTATTCTGAGCGATTCCAGCACGTGAAAGCTGTGTTTCCAGACCTGCCGAATCCAGGATATCGCGGCTGCCTACCTGCAAGACGTTCCCATTCCAGGCCCAATACACTGCCCCCGGTATATGCCCGGAGTCGTAGGCGGCGGAGCTAAATCCGACCTCGACAAAGCGCACCTTCGGGTCGTTCAGATGGTCAGCAGCCCACTGTGTACTTACAAGCATTTCGGGATGCGCGTAGCCTGACATGGTTACCTCCTATGTTTCATCTACCTGTTGCCCATCTCATTGCCGGTGCCTTAGGCTGTTAGTTATGTGTCAGAGCCATTCTGGCGTATCTTATTGGTCTTCCTCCGCGTCCCCCACCGGCACCATGAGGTGCTGATATGGTGTACCTGCCCACATGACGAAGGGGCCATCAGAGTGTTCGTCCGTCGTGATGCCGCTCAGATCCACCATTGCGGGCAGCACAATCGACATGTAAGGGGCCGAAGTCATCCATTGATCCGCCGCTGGCTCCGCTGCATAGGGATCACTGTTGCTGAAGACTTGTTCCCCCTGGAGCGTATAGACAAATCCTGGGGCAGTCACATTCGGCTCAACTCCGCCAAGGAACGCATAGAGCCACTCCATGAACACCACGTCGAGGCAGATTGGGTTGTTGATCGGTGTGGCTGGATCATCCGGCAGGCAGGCCCAGCCATTCGTGCCTTCGCGCAGGACGACGAATTTCCCATCGTCGTTGAAGTCCCAATCCAGGATGGTTGCGTCTTGAGCGATAGCCGCAGGGGCCGCGCTCATGGCATTCTCAATCTTCGCTCGAGTCGCCGGATCATCCTGTGCAGTGACAATCGGCACTGCCAGGCCGACGGCGACTAAGATGAGTACGATCTTGGAGGCTCTAGTCAACAGCACTTTTGTGTCCTTTCTATATGGGAACAAAGGCCTCCCTGCAGATTCAGTCTAGGAAAAGACCGTCCCATAATCGTTCCAAGGAGCATTGTGGTCGTATGCCGTTTTGGTAGGTGCGGCAGAGCTTACTTGTTCAGAGTACAGACACACTGAGTCTCAGTCGTCAAACTTTCGATTGATGTTTGGGTGGAGGTGAGGTGGAGGTTGGGGTTGCGATCTATGGCGAGCGGCGTCGAGAACCGCCTGATCATTGAGCAGTGATGTTCAGCGTGCCTAATGCGATTCGAGTTCGCTTTGCGTCTGGCACTGCGCCAAGAGCCTCAAAACTCGCCAGCGCCCTGGAATAGTGACCGTATGCGGCAAGTGTATTGTCCTGCAGATGAGCCAGTTCGCCGAGCTCGTAGAAAGTGCGCCCAATTTGCCAGCGCGTCTGCAACTTCTCAAAGACTTCGAGTGCCTTCGTCAGCCACAATTCGGCCTCTCGATAGTCGCTCATCAGCCGATACATGACGCCCTTGGCGCGGTAGGCAACGCCGATATACAAGTGGTGATCGTTTTGCAGCGCGCTTTCTTCTGCTGGCACCATATACTGGCGCAGCGCTAATAGGTCGCGCTGCTGCGCGGCTGTGTCGATCAGTAAGGCATAGAGGTTGAACTTTCCCCAAAACCACAGTGGAGAATGAAGAGCCTTCTCCATGTATTGGGTCACAAGGGCGAACTCGCCCTCTGCTTGCAGCATCTTGCTCAGTCAGTAGTAGTAGGGTGCGGCGGTCCATTCTTCGACAGGTTTTCCCGAGGCTCTAGTCATCATGTTCACAGCTTCATCCCGTTTCGCCCTTGCCTTCTCTACCTCACCGCGCAATGAATGAACACTACTGCTTACACCACAGTAGAAACAGATTCTGCCGATCTGCTGGTGCGGATAGCGCTGTTGAAGCGCTTCCCATCTTGCCTCGATCTGAAGCATCTCATCCCAACGATCGAGCTCGAAGAAACATTCTCCTTGGAGCTGCAACGAGTAGAACTGGGGATGAACAGAACGAATTTGCTCGCCAATTCTCTCAGCCTCAAGCAAGAAAGATATGGCTTGAACAGCCTCCCCGACTCGCAAGAGCGCCTCACCAGTCTCATTCAGAATGTCCGCGCGATCACGTAAGTTGTCGAAACGCGGATCATCAACCAGGGCCAGGCGACGGTGTGCAACCGTTACTCGCTCTCGCCACAAGCCGCGTTCACGATAGACATCCATGAGCGCCCCCAGCGCAGATGCCAGAATGGTGGATGAATCCAGTTTCTCTGCCATGGTGATAGCGGTTTGGGCGTAGTGCTCGATAGCTTGCCAGTTCGGTTCGGACTCGGCGAAGCGGCCTTCGCGAGCCAATGTCGCTAAGAACAGCACGGATTGCGGGTGGGGTGTGTTCTGGATGAGCTGCAAACCGGTATCCACGCTGGACTGTCGCGCTGCCCTGTTACGCTGTACATCAGCGTAGTCTCTGAGCCCGGCAAACGTCTGTATGAGCTTACGATGCAGTCGCACAAGCGCCATCGGGTCTGCCTCGTCCGGTCTTTCCCCTTCTTCCATCGCCTTCTGATAGATGGGAATTGCCTGTACATGCTCGCCCATCAGCGCATATACATCACCCAAACGCTCAAGGATTTCTCGTGGCAGACCGCCTCGTATGCCATCTTCTACCAGCCGCAGCGCATTCTGAAAATGGAATAGCGCTTCCTGATAGGCGTAGATGGCTTCAGCCCGCCGCGCGGCTCGGTAGGAGTATTCCAATGCTTTATCACGTTCGCCGGCTGTCAAGAAGTGATGGGCCAATACTTCCAGATCATCGGGGCGCTGACGCTCAATGACGATTGCAGCTCGCCGGTGCAAGCGCTGGCGGCGAAGCCCGCTCAGGCTTTCCCGCAAGGCAAATGGGATCAGGCCATGAGCGAATACAAGCTGGATACGGCCCGCCTGCTGAGTCTCAGTAAGGAGTTGCACTCGTTCAGCATGCTCAAGTGTCGCGGTTAGCGTCTCCTCGTCGCATTCGCTCATCGCCTGTAAGGTCGCAAAATCGAACTCTCGTCCAAGGATCGCTGCCATTCGCAGCACATCCTGAACAGCAGCGGGTAGTTTCTCCACACGAGATAGGATCGCTGCTCTGACACTTTGCGGAATCACTATGTCTTCGATGTCAGATCGTCGCCAATAACCGCCCGTAAAATAGAGCTTGCCCTCTTCAATCAGGGATTTGCAGACTTCCTCCGTGAAGAATGGATTGCCCTCCGTTTCATGATAGATGCGGTCGAGCAATTCCATTGTTACACCCACTTCTGTTCCTAACAGGGTCGCCAGCAGGTCATGGGTCTGTTCTCGGCTAAGGCACGGCAAGCTCATGAACGTGGCAAGCCGATCGCGGTTAAGATCGAGTACAGCGTTCTTCAGGTGATGGGCCTCTATCAGTTCGATCTCTGTATCACGATACGTCATGACCAGGAGCAGCTTGACGTTATGCACGTGACGAGCAAGGTAGCGTAACAACGATAACGTGCTGGCATCGGCCCAATGCAGATCCTCAATGACTAACAACATTGGTATATGCGCCGTCGCCCACTCGCACCAGGAAACGAAGTTGTCGAACATGCGCTCACGCTCGACATGCGGATCAAGCGGTGGATTGGGCGGAATCTCCGGGAAGCGTTGGTCTAGTTGGGGCGCAAAGGCGATAAGGTCAGCCAGGATGTAGTCCGGCGGCAGCTGTGCACCATCAACACCTTGGTCAAAGTCAGCCCGAATCACCTGAGAGATGGGAGCATAAGGGGCGCTTCCCTCAGGATCACACCGGCCGATCAGGACTCGGGCGCGTGTAGTTTCTGCCAGAGACGCCACTTCGCGAACCAGCCGCGTTTTGCCGATTCCCGCCTCACCGCTGATGAGCAGTACCTGTCCTGCGCCGGAGACGGCACGGTCCCAGAGCACGTTTATCTCGGCTGCCTCTTGTTCGCGGCCTACGAGTTGACCGCGCATAATCCGGTCAAGGAGTGCGAATGGTAGGACAGCATGCGTCATTCCTGTGGGACCCATCGTGCCGGTGGGAGACCACTCTCGCCTATCTGTGCCAGGCCGTGAAGGAAGGCCAATTGGTGCTCTCAGCACCATGTGTTTGTTTTCTTTAATGTCCTCGAAAAGTTGCATTGTCGCTGGCTGTGGAGGAATGTCCAGTTCACGTTCCAGGAGTCGCACGCATTCGGCATACTGGCGCAGCGCCGCTTGACGCTGGCCTACCCCGGCGTACAAGGCTATCAGAGAGCGATGGGCTGCTTCATCGAGTGGATCTACCGCCAGCCAGCGACGGGCATAACTGATGGCCGGTTCAAACTCATGCCGGTCGCTGTGACCACGCACCAACCGCTCCAACGCGCCGACCAACCCATGCCGTAACGTTTCTGTTTGGAAGAGTTGCCATTCGTCGAAGGTGGGCGTATTACGCAGCGTAAAACCAGCCAGGAAGTCGCTCCGATACAGCGCGATAGTCTCAGTCAGTGTTTTCAGGCAGGCTGCACAGACTTCGGTTTCGCGGTGATCATGTTTTCGAGACGCTTCCAGGGAATTATGGAAGTGATGGGCATCCACCCAGAGCGTCGAATCGCCATCACGACCCAGACCGATTGTCTCCCGGTTGGCGCTGACCACGTTGGGAATGGACTTATTGATGGAGCTCACCATCCGCCGTAGCGCGGCGCGGGCGTGTGCTTCATCATCTTCAGGCCAGAACAGCGCGGCTAGCGTATCGCGCCCGTGCCGAGTACCTGTAACCGCCAGATACACGAACAACGCCATGGCGTGTCGGCGCTCGAACTTCACAGGAAGGCCGTCGCGCTGAATATAGGGCGTTCCAAGTACAAACAGCTCGAGATGGGACAACGTTTCCTACCGTCGAAAGAACTGCACGCCCGGATTCTCTGACCATGTACAGTGCGCAGGATAATCGCGAGACACCATTTGGAACGTTTTTGGGACGATCCCTACTTACACTGACACTCACAAACCGATGAAAGGAGAATCCACCATGTCCCTGAAAATCCTGCAGATCAATTTCAAGTTCAATGTACCTCAGACCGAGCTTGAACAGGCATTCGCGCCTGCGGCTCAACCCATTGCGGATACGCCTGGCCTCCGCTGGAAAATCTGGCTCATGAACGGAGCCGCGCACGAAGCTGGCGGAGTATATCTCTTCGACGACGAAGCATCATTGCAGGCGTTTCTGGATGGTCCAATCGTGGCTTCGGTAGGAAGCAACCCGGCTTTGACCGATGTCAGTGTAAAGGTGTTCGATACCATCGAAGCCCTTACGCTCGTAACACGCGGACCCATTCGGGAAGGAACCCGCGCCTGATCCTCACCCTACGATACACCGAGGTGGGGAGCATCTGACGATGCTCCCCCAGCTGTACGATGCCGAATGCTGCTCCCAAGGCGATTACAGCAAGCGCAATTCCCGTGCGCGTGCAACGGCATGCGTCCGGTTCTTCACACTCAGTTTGCTAAAGATTCGGTTCACATGCGTCTTTACTGTGCTCATGCCGACAAAGAGCTGTATGGCGACGTCGTAATTGGATAGCCCATCGGCAATCAGCCGTAACACCTCCAACTCGCGTTCAGTGAGTGGGTCAAACAAGTTCTGGGGTGCATGGGTGGCGGCGACAGAGACGGCGTTATGTAGCAATGGTCGACTCAATTCGGCGAGCAACGTCTGAACTGCGTGATCAAAATCAAACGCTTTGCCCTGTTCCACTGCTGCTTCAAATGCTTCTGGTGGAAGCGCCTTTTCTGCCATCTGGAATACACTGGTCAAACGAATTCGTGCGAACCGATTGCTGGCAGGGTGATTTAGCGCGAAGGCAGCGTGTCGCAGGGCGCCTTCCATGTCGCCGACGTTTGCCACAAGCCAACCCATCCCACCAATGATATCCGCAATCAGGTCGACGTTTTCGAACCTTTGGGCAAGTTGGAGCGCTTCGAAGAAATGGGAACGAGCCTCCGCGTCATTCCTTAAGCCACAGGCCGCGAAACCCAGGCCGCTGTGTTGAAAGGCAACGCCCTGTTGGTCACCCAGATCTTCACATACAGTCAGTGCCGTCTGATAATGTGTCTGCGCGGCAAGGTAATCTCCCTGTAGCAGCGCTGCGTGGCCGGCCCGCTCGTGCGACCACCATACGGCGGCGCTATAACCCAAGTCTTGGGCGACCGCCAGGCACTCTTGCGCGACTTGCCGCGCCTCATCGTAGCTGCCTTGAAACATCGCCGCCTCACTCAGCATCAGCAGGGCCTGTACATCCAGCCCAGGGTTGCCTGTTGTCTGATAGAGGGAGCGGGCCTCGCACACCAGGTTCTTCACGTCGACGTAGTCGCCGCGGTCCATCGCCAGATACCCCAGATCCATGAGGCACTTCGGAAGCCACCACCCGGACTCACTCGTTCTAGCGATGTCAAGTGCTTCCCGCGCGAGCCGCATCCGTTCCGAATCATCGGTGGCAAAGGCCTCTGCCAGCTTGAGAGCTATGATGGTTGCTCTCTCGGCCGGTAGGGGACGTAGCATGGCGAGGCTTTCGTCGGCGAGAACGCGTGCGCGCTTTCTAGACAGAGACAGCAAGCACTGCCCCTGCGCCACCAGGCATATGGCCACGACTCGCTGGCGATCTTCCTCGGTTCCAGGAGCGTTTTTGCGAAGGCACTCCACTGACCAGTGGAAAAAATCTACACCCTCCTGGTGCAGCCCTCGCATTCAATAGAAACTCCACAGCCCCTCGGCGGCCTGGGAGATCTCCTCAAGGCGGCCCTGCGTGACTGCCCGCCGCCAGGCGACACGCACGTTTTCCAGATCGTTGTCGATCTTTTCGATGGCTTCTTTCTGCCGTCCCAGAAAAATGATATGGTTCTCTTGTTCGCCAAGAAGGCGCATATAATAGGCGCAATGTCGGTCGAGCGTCTCGTTCTGGGCATTGGAGGCTGAACAGAGTCTCTCCTCGCCGTACTGCCGCAGCAGTTCGTGGATGCTATAACGTTGCCCATTTGCATCCAACCGCAGCAGGGATTTATCTACCAGCGTCGACAGGGTGCGCAGTGTCGCCCCAGCTACGTATTCGGCAGCCTCACGAGTACAACCACCACGAAATACTGACAGTTTCGTGAACACGCTGCGCTCATCTTCCGACAGGCGATTCCACGTGGGTTCAAATGCTGCACGCATATTTCGGTGGCGGGGCAGCACATTGCGGGCCGATGATTCCAGGATGTCGAGGCTGCGTTCAATTTCACGAGCGATCTCGTCACAGGGCAGCGTCCGTGTCCAAGCCGAGGCTAATTCAATCCCCAAAGGTATCCCGCCCACTATGCGACAAATGCGCGCGATGGGCGACTTATGAGGCTGTGTCAGGCGAAAACCGGGATATATGCGACGGGCACTATGGACGAATAGCTGCACCGCGGCAAAGCGTTCGATGTCTGAGACGGTGTCGTTTATCGGATAATCCAAGCCGTGTATCTCATAGACCCATTCTTCTCGCAAGTTCAGTCGTTCGCGGGAGGTTATCAGCAGCCTAACCGCGCATGTCGACGCCAAGATGTCGCCGACAATCGACACGCCATCCAGCAAATGTTCGAAATTGTCGAGCACCAGTAGTAAAGATCTGCCGCGGAGATAACTAACAAGTTGCACTTGCAGATCCTCGCCTGGCTGAAATCGCAGATCGAGCGCTTCCGCGATAGTTGGCACAATGGAATCCGGGGAAGCCACCGCCTGAAAATAGGCGATGTATACGCCATCCGAAAACAGCGCATGATGCTTAGCGGCGAACTCCTGCACAATTCGCGTCTTGCCGATCCCGCCGGGGCCAAGTACCGTGAGCAAGCGGCAGAGCGGATTCTTCATCAATCCAGCAAGATCGTCTAGCTCAGTGCTTCTGCCAACGAAACATGTTGTTTGTGCCGCAGGATAAGCTACCATGAGGCTATGCCTTATTTATCTCACGGCATCTGGCCGATTTTAGCCGCACTAGCTTACAGATACGGTCTCATCTAGCCACGATCCGGAGCGCCCTTCGGATAACGAAGCGTCTGGCAGTCCTGCACCGATTTGGCTAAGCTTAGCAAACCGCCAAGTCTAGCAAAAGGAGCTGCGCTTCCGACCTACTCGTCCGCCTGGACGTACTCACGACTCCGGCTTCGGACCTTAGCCCGGCGCCGCCCTGATGTTCGGTCGCTTGTACGTCACTCGTATGCACCTCGGTCGCAGCCGACAACCCCGTCAGCGTCTCCGTCTGCCGGGCGAGGATCGCCGAGCAGGTCCAGTGGCGGACAAATCCTATCGTCAGCGGAATCGATGCCAGGGCTACCTGGCGCCAGGGTCATCCCGTAGGCCGAGCCGGAGAGCGGACCGGTGAAGTACGGGTCCTGGCACAGGTCGTGGCTGCCGGACAGCGTATAGTCCCCGTCGGTTGAGCACTCGACGTTCTTGACGCCCGAAGCGATGTTGTAATCAGAGTCCAGCTTAAGTTGCCCGCAGCCCTCCTGGTAGAAGAAGAAGGTGATGTCGGAGGCATCAAAATAGTCCGCATCACCCAGGAAGATGCTGTTGCGAGCGCGGAGGGTTTCGCTGCCATTACACTGAAAGCCTTCACGCGCGACGGCGCCGATCAGGCCATCCCCTTGACCGTAGAAGGTTGAGCTCAGTATGGTCATCTGCTCGCTACCCGTATAGGCCATCAGCAGCGTGCTGCCGAGTGCTCGGCAGTGATCGACCAAGTAGGTGAATGGCTGATCTTCGAAGAAGGCGCAGTTGCCGACCATAAGGCTGTTGGTGATGGTCGTCTGACCTGTCACCTTGACCTGATTTCCGGCGTTGCCTTCGGCATGCACCCGGTCAAGCCTGATAGTCCCTCCCAACGAATGGTACAGGAGGTCAAGGCCGTCCGAGGTGTTGTGGAGGAAAGCCGAATCCTCGATGATCCAATCGCCGCCGGTCTCGCCGGTGCCCACACCATCGCCATAACCGCCCGCTTCCTGACCCCAGCAGCCAACCGGCTCGCCGCCCGGGTAGGTCTCGCCGCAGCCGTTCCACTCGACAATCCAGTGCCGGAAGATGAGTTGGCCGGTATTCGCATCCCCACTCTCGTCCCAGAGATCACCATCCCAGCCGACTGAGCCGTTACCCGCAATGCGCACGTCCTCAACGGTCCAATCTGACAATCGCCCGGCGTGCACACCGCCGGCAGCTAGGCCGTGGATGTTGAGGTTCCACAGGTGCACGTTCGACGAGTCTTCTGCATAGAGGCCGTAGGAGGCCCAGTCGCCGTAAGGCAGGGTGTCGCGCTCGCAGGCCAGCCCGCCGCTATGGTTCTCTACGCATTCAGAGTGGTCGGTGATTTCCAGGCAGGCAAGCTCGACGTTCGATGAATCGGTCAGGTTAAGGATGAACCAGGGGCGGCCGGTCCCCCACAACTCGGGCGGCACGGCGCAACCAATGTCCCAGCCAGAACCAAGGATGCGTGTCGGCTGATCAGGACGTGGGCCGCTCGGAATAGGCGGCATCACACAGTCAAAGGAGCCCGCCTCGTCACAAGCCTCTGTCCCGGGAGCGCCATAGCCCATCTTGTAGTCGCCGTTAGCGATGAGCAGCGTATCGCCCCCTGCGATACGAGGGGCGCCGCCCGGCGGCAGCGCAACGAAGGGATGATTCCAGGCGCAGGGCTGCTCAGTGCCCTCACCCGGGTAGGCTGCGTCCGCCAGTCCAGCACATTGCTCGGCGCTACCACCATCAGGACGCACGAAGTAGACAGAAGGCTCTGTCGTCTGGGCCGAGAGAGCTGGCTCGGCCAGGAGCAGCGCTAGCGCCACACAACAAATAGCGCGAGTTGGATGTTTCATTCTGCCGCCCTCTTGTTACATGGTCTCCCGGGCGCTAACGAAGATACGGAATGTAGAAAGTCCTCATACGGTGTGTACAGCAAGGGCCGTGCCTGGCTTACTCTGCCACCTGGCCGATCTCTGTCAGCGCGGTAAAGGTGATGTCGGGAAAGCGCTCTGCCAGCTCGCAGGCATACGATGTGAGATCCACAAACGGCAGGTGAAACAGGTCGCGCCACGGTCGATGGGCCTCGTAGAGATACACACTCTTTGGTCCAAGAGTCTCTACCCAGCGTGGGATGGCCCCCACATCATCCGGCTCGACGGCAAAGAAGAGAGCACCGGCTGGCAGATCCCTGGCAACCCGGGCCACCTCGGCTGCCTTCGTCAGGCGGTGAACGCCCTCGGAGTAGTTCAACGCCGTCGCGCCGTCGGGAAAGGCAATGTGAAAGCCCAACTGCGGTGCATTCATCGGCAAGCGCAGACCCTGCACGGCGATTTTTGCGAGGTTAACCGGGTGAGCCAACAACTGCAAGACGTAGGAGACCTTTGGCCGCAGGCCTGGCGGCAGAAGTGGCATATGCACCCAGGTGAACGCAGTGATAGTGGCGCCTGCTACGGTGACGCATTCTCGGTCTTGCACGCTGTGGACATTTTGCGTCGGCACGTATGCGGATCGGTTGACGTGCTTCGTCACCGCTGGTGACGAGACCAGGTGAATGCGCTCGCGGTAGCCCTGCGCCTCAGGCGATTCCAGCAAGCTGCGCAACGACCCGGCATGCTCAGGGTGCCCGTGAGTCAGACACAGAATAATCGTCTGATAGCCTTTGAGCGTTTCCCATGTCACCGCGTCGCCGAACAGGTCAAAGCCGACCAGCGTGTCGCCATGCGCGAGGGTGATACCTGACCAGTTGTAGTATTTCACTTTCACCGCGGCACCTCCATTGGCGCTGGAATGGACGTGCTGACATGCATGTGCCCGATGAGGCGGCTGTTGCGCAGTGTACCGACGATAAGCCTGGGCATGTGGCGCTTCAGGATGTAGCGTGGGCGGTACAGCTTGAGCCGCCGTATCGCCCGGAACACTACCCTGGTGTAGTACTTCTGAATGAGGCGGTACATGTCCGCTTCGGACAATTTCACGGTTGGGACGACGAAATGCGCCAGGTCGTACACCTCTCGATGGTGCGTGGTGACTTTCGCTTTCATCTCCTGGTGAAAACCGGTCCCGGGAAGCGGCGTGAGCGGCGTCAGCTCGGCCAGGGCGATGTTCGGGTGTTGCCGGATATAGGCGTCGATGCGTTTGAAGTCCTCTTCGGTGTAATCGGGCATGACCAGAAAACCAGCGCTTAAGGCAATGCCATTTTGGGACAGAATCTCGATGGCCCTTTCGTTGATCTCGATGCTGGTCTTCTTGTTGACTTCTACGATACGCGAGTCGTCAATGGCCTCCAGGCCCGTCATCACCAGTACCAAGCCGATTTTTGCCCACATTGCGAAGACGTCGGGGTTCTTGACCACACAGTCCGTGCGGGTGTATGCAAAGTAGCGTTTCCGAATCCCTGCCTCCACGATGAGATCATGGAGACGCTCCATGCGCTTCACATCAATGAAGGTATGGTCATCACAGAACATGACGAACTCCTCCTTGATGGTTTTCAGGTCTTCCACGACGCGCTCCGGTGAGCGCGTGATGAAACGCCGACCTGTGAAATGTTGGCAAGAGCAGAAGTTGCAGGGGAACGTGCACCCCAATGAGGTCTGGATGGAAGCGACGGAATTCTCGAATAGGTAGAAGTAGCGCGAGCGATACCGGGCCGTCAGGGAGCGGTCAGGATGAGGCAGGTGGTCCAGCGTGGCTGGAAAGGGACGCGGCGCTGTCAGGTGAAAGTTGCCGTCTCCGTACAGCCCTAGTCCCGGTATGTCCTCGAAATCGACGGACCGTTGTTTCTCCCAGCGCGCGACGATCTCCCGAAAGGCGGGCACGCCCTCACCGATAACCACCACGTCAATAAGTGGCGAACTGAACTCGTGAGGGCATAGTGAGGCATGGTGGCCGCCCACGACGGTCAATATGCTCGGATCAAACTCCTTGGCCGCCTTGAATACCCGATGAGCCTGATAGGTCTGAACCACCTGCGCGCTCGCACCGACGATGTCGGGTTGGAAGCGCCGAAGTGTCGCGGCGAGATCGGTATCGATCTCCATGTCGAGCAGCTCGACCTGATGGTCTCGCACGGCGCCACCGATGATCTCCAGCCCGAGCGGCTCCACCTTCGCCAGGTGTTTCAGGCCGACGGTCAGCTCACCGCTGGGCGGATTGACGAGCAGAATACGCATCCTGGCTCTCCATAACCTCGCCGCCTTCGCAGCGTAAACACAGCGGTGCGAGGAGATCCGGCGTTACCGTGATGGGATAGGCTTCGCAATCCACTGGGCGCAGAATAGGACAAACCGGACTCATCCGTGTCCGGTTTGCCGGAGAGAGTGACCCCGAGCACGCCTCCTATCTTGGCGCCTCGACCGGGAAGCCCGCATCTGCCCAAGCCTGGACTCCACCCTCCAGAATGCTGACATCGCTGAAGCCCATGTCGCTGAGCAGCTTCCCCGCGAGTGCTCCTAGCGGGCCAAGAATGCACGTAGTGATTATCGGCTGCGTGCGGTCGCTGAGCCGTGGCTCCCGCCAGGCCTCAGGCACCTCGTTGTCGGCCTTATAGGTCAGGCTGCCATACGAGATGTTCATTGCGCCTGGAATACTCCCCGTCTGCCGTACATCTTCTGCATCGCGAACATCGATCACGAGCGTGTTCGGATCTAGTTCAAGGAGTCGCTTTGCCTCTGCCGCGCTGATCACCGGAACCTGCGCAAGCGCTTCTGATGCCATTGCCTGGAACGTCTTGGCCATCGGAATAACCTCCTTAAAACGAACAGGCTGTAGCCATGGCTCCTGGTCGTGTGAGAGACAAGCCTTACCCACACCATCTCTTCCGAAACGGCATTGATGCAGTGTAGGTCAGTACGTGCAGGCTAGATGTGACAGAAGTCACTGCTGGCTTGGAGATTTCCCCCCGGAGTGTGATGCGAGCGTAACCGGATCGTTGCGCAGAAGAAGGGTGCCTGAGGTCTGACGTTGGGATCGGGAGAACTTGCCCGGGAATCATCACTTGACGCCAGAATCATCGGCGCAGACAAACATTGAATCTGCCTGCGCCGTGTGGGGAGTCGCGAGCCTTCTCACGAAGGAGTTCGGTCAGTCGGTACGACCGAGACGGATGTGCGACGGCCTTCTTGGCTTCGGTACTCTACCTATCGATGTCGTCGGTGCAGAATCTGGTGAATACGCGCCCGCGAGAGGCGATACTCTCTCGCTAGCTTGGGGATGCTCAGGCCGCCAGTGTACTTGTCTCGGATGACATCATCGCGTTCGGCGGTTGAACGTCTGCACGGGGGAGAACTGAGGAAGGTGCTGTGGAGCCGCTGGACGAGGCCGCGAACAGTGTCTTCCACGCTGGGTAGCGTTTGCACCGTTTCACGCCCCCGTAATGCTGCGTTCCTCAAATACGGTAAGATATGAGCAGCGTAGGTGAGGAGGATGAGGCAGACATGCCGAAATACATCCATGCATGGGCAGCCGCAGACGCAGGAGAAGAACGAGGCGTACGCAAATTGGCAGGCAGCCGCCATGGGCCTGCGGATGTGATTCGACGTGCACAAATGGTGGTTGCCAGTTGGGAGGGCAAAACGACGCAGGTCATCGCGCGCGACCTGGCTTGCCATCCCCAGACGGTTCGGGAGCGTGTCAGCCGCTTCAATGAGCTGGGCCTCGATGGCTTACAGGATGCTCCTGGACGAGGACGAAAAGCGCGGCTGACCGAACAGGAGCGCAGCACCATTGTCAGCCTCATCGGGCAAGCGCCGCCTGGTCAACTGGTTCGTGAAAGCGATGGGGAACTGCATGTCGAGGAGGAGCACGGTGAGGCACACTGGACACTGAATGCGTTGGCTCGGGTAGCACAGGAACGTGGTATTCGCGTCAAACGCAGCCAGATCCGTCGGATCTTTCTCAAGGAAGGCATCCCTTGGCGACGCGCCCATTCCTGGGCAGATAGCACGGATCCCGACTTCGTCCCAAAAGGACGGCGGTCGTCACGCTCTACACCCCACCCCCGCTGAAGAGCAGCGTGGTGTGTGTGGATGAGTTAGGCCCAATCAGCCCACGGACCTTTCCACCCGCGCCGGGCTGGTCGCGTGACGGCCATCGGCTTAAGGCCCCTCTGGAATACAGTCGAGGCGACGATAAAGTGTGGGTGTACGGTGCGCTGCGGGTCAGGGACGGACAGGAACTGACGCTGACCGCCCCCGCTCGCAATACGCAGGGCTATCTGCACCTGCTAAACGCTGTTGACCAGGCCAATCCGGAAGGCGATCTGTATGTCATCATGGATAATCTGTCCAGCCACACCAGCGCGCCCGTTCGCGCCTGGCTCGACGACCATCCGCGTGTGCATCAGGTACCCATTCCCAAACGGGCGTGTTGGCTCAACTTGCAGGAAGGCTGGTGGCGGCTCTTGCGTCGCGATGCCCTTGCCGGTCAAACCTTTGCCGACCATTTCGAAATTGAACACGCTATCCGCAGTGCTACGCGACAACTCAATCAGCGAGCCAAACCCTGGATCTGGCAACGGCCCACGCCGCCACCTCGTCAGTACCGACGTCATTTTGTTTATCGTATTTGAGGAACGCAGCACTAGTCCTACAGCCGCACATAGCTGGTTACGGCAATCCGGCCATCTGTTCGAAGAAGCGCTGTTGACGACGGCGATGAGCATGCTGGGCGCGATACTGGTGTTGACGGCGCCAACGAGACCAGGCAAGCACGTGATGAACCGCCGGTCGGACGAGCCAGAGTAGCGCGTGGAGCAGACGGCGCAGCTCGGGTACGGTCAAAGCGATGAGTGCTGGCTGGCTGGCGTGTGGCCTTTTTTTGTCAGCCGTGAGTTGGTTTCATAACGCATCACAGCCAGAAAGGCCAGAGCGAGCATGCCCAGGGTGATATGGCGATACCAGGCCAGCCAGTGGCGCACCTCATAGTCGTCCAGACCAACCTCCCCTTTGCCCAACTCGAAGCATTCTTCAATCGTCCAGCGCCGTCCAGCGACCTGCACAAGCGTGTGGAGAGGTGTGCCCGCTGGCGCAAAGACGCGGAAATAGGCCTCCTCCGTGGGGTCCGTCGGGTGGCGTCGAACGAGGAACGCGTGCAATTCGTCGTCCGGATAGTCCACGTTTCGCCACGGGACCAGCGCCCACTCATAGAGCCGCTCCCCTTTGCTCCCACTGCCGCAACTCAGTTGTTGCCAGGCTTGGGGCGGCAACGTGGCGGCGATGTCATCGTAGCGCTGTCGAGCGCCATCCTAGTAGAGCAGATGGTCGCGTGTCACCCCAACCACATACCATTGGCGTTGCCTCTCCAGCCAGGTCCGCAACCGCCAGTCATCGCCGTAGATGCAATCCCCCGTGACCCACTGATGCGGAATACCTGCTGCCAGGGCACGTTCTAGCAGCATTCGGGCCAGTTGCGGTTTGGTGGCGAAGCCGACCGCTTCAGGAATATGCGTTTCTTGGCGGCGTGTTTGGTCTTCCACCCATTCTTTCGACAAGTACAGCGCTCTGTCCACCAGGGCGTAACCGCGTTCGCTGGCATAGGCCAGGAAGACCCCAATCTGGCAATTCTCGATTCCGCCTGCTGTCCCGCTGTACTGGCGTTTTACCCCGACCGAGTGCTTGCCCTTCTTCAAAAAGCCCGTCTCGTCTATGACCAGCACGCCTGTCGGCATCCCCAAGTGCTCCGCTACATACGCCTGTACCTCGTTGCGCACCCCATCCACATCCCACACCGCTCGGTTCAGCAGGCGCTGCATGCCATCCGGCCCATATTCCCCACTTGCCTCGGCCATCTGCCATCCGTTCTTGCGCGGCACGTTGCTCAGCAGGCCCTGGATGTAACGATACGCGCGCTCACGCGGCTCCGCTCGCTTGAAGCATCTGCCGATTCGCGTGTGCAGCTCTCGCAGCCCCTCTTCCCATTCCCGAACCGTCTGCCCCGCTCTCATGCCTGGCTACTCCACACCGGGTGTGCTTTCTTCCATTCTAGCTCACCCTATGTGCGGCTGTAGGAGTAACCCCATAGAGGCAAAACAGTATACTTAATTGGGTGCATAACGCAAGCTACCTCTGTGGTCATGCATACTCTTACATAGCCGACTGGGTGCGTACATTCCCTCGAAGACAGCTCGCCTTCGCCGCCTCTGGTACCATATACCACTTGTGGCGACCGACGCCTAACCTGGCAGACGGCGATGTCTGCCATCGTCCGCATCGCTGATTCCATTGTACCTCTCATTGACCCTGTCCGTGCGGATTCTCTCTCCCTTGTCCAGCAGACCGGTTTCTCACTCGGGCTGAGCGGACGTGTGAACCCATGCCCCCAAGATTCTGAGGTCCTGACCACGGCTGTATTGTGCTGTTTACTATGATTGGTCATGGAAACCAACATTGACATCGTGCCGAGTTCTGTCCAGAAGAGGTCCCTATATGAGCACCTCTATGACGTTGCGAGTGCCGTCAAACCGGCACGATGAGAACGGCACTTATCGGGGACGATGTGAGTAACCAGCACAACGCCGTCAGCATTGAAACGTAGCACTATTCCATCGCTGGCTCTAGCCACTCCATCGTTTCCAGCGCCTAGCCGTGCTCGGTGCCCGCGGCGAATGCCTGGGCAGGCAGTCCCCCACTAAGCTTGTTCAGAAGCTGCACTGTTCCCTCCTGACTGAAACCGTAGCGCTTCATCTGGGTAAGGATCAGACCAGCCGTTTGAGACCGGGAGAACCGGCAGCGCGCAAGGGCAAAGAGACTAACAGAAGTTGAGGTGCGGGCTACACACGGCTTGCAAGCGCACTGATGGCTGCCTCAGCAACGTGCCGATCTGTTCGATTTCGCGCTTTCTGTCGACCAGGCCTGTTGCGGGCGCCCACTCGGTTGCCGGCCTCTGATACGGCCCCACCAGAGGCCTCACCAGCCGATTATCTTCTCGATCAGCGCGCCAAGTGAGCATGGCTCGGCAGGCAACTTGAATGGGTGAGTCGGGTCTGCAACTACCATGGCCTCCACTTCAGCACGGATGCGGCGGGTGCGCTGCTTCGTCCAGTGCACGACCGCAGGATGCGCTTCTACTATCGCGGATATTTCCCAGGCAGTTGCGACCTCGCCCGCCTCCAGAGAGAGGTGCGCCAGCCCCGCAAGCGCATCCTGCACGAGCGGCAATGCCGGTATGTCGATTGCCATACGTAGACCATGGCGCAACAATCCCTCGGCTTCTGTCAGCTGTCCAGCCGCGCCGATTGCCTCGCCCAGATAGATCAGAGAACAGGCCACATCCCAGCCTGTGATGGTGCCTTCGAACAAATCCAGGGACCGGCGGATTAACAAAATGGCGTCGTCGACAAAGCCTTGCCTCAACGCTGCCAGGCCGAGAAATCGATAGGCATTGCCCAGGCCCCAACGATCCCCCAGCGGCGTTAGCACGGCCAGGCTCTCCTGCAAAAAAGCCTGCGCCTCTTCCAGACGGCCCATGCGGACGGCTGTCAGGCCGAGGAAATTCAGCCCCATCGCAAGAGAACTCGAATCGCCAAGTTGGCGCCACAACTCCAGGCCGGCAAGCATCTGTTCATAGCCCTCCGCGCACTGTCCCCGCAAGCCGGCAATGAAGCCAAGATTGAACAGAGCATACGCGGCGTAGAATTGATCCCCCACTTCCTGAGCCTTGTCATAGGCTTCTTCCATCAAGCGCTGTGCACGCTCGAAGTCACCATTCAGGTGCATGATGACCCCGGAAAGGACCAGAGGATCTGGCATCAACGCCGCCATGCCGAGCGGGCGCAGGATCGTGATGCTCTCCTCAAGCATAGGGATCGCACGGTGGAAGTTGCCCTGGCGGAAGTACAACATACCCTGCTGAGTCAGGGCCTTGCCGAGTATCTTCCGGTGCATCTGGTCTTCTGAACTGCGGGGCAGTGTCTGCACCACCAGCTCGATCTCATCGATCCCCTCTTGATATAACACACCGATATGGCATAGCCAGCCCAGGCTCCGCAATGCCCCATCGATGAGCGAGAACTCACCGTGCCGGACGGCCCAACCCCAGGCCACATGGATGTTCTCGATCTCTGCCTTGAGTCTACGCACCGTCTCAAGCTGGGCCGTGCCCTGGAGTCGCATCTCCTGATCACGGAGCAGAGTCAGGTAGAATTGGCACTGCTTCTGACACGTTGCCTCGTGGTCCGAGCTGCGTTCGAGATGCGACAGAGCGTACTGGCGCACCACCTCATGCAGCTCGAGGTGGTCAGGCCCTTTGCGCCGCAACAAGGACTTGGATTGCAGCGCCAGGAGCGTGGTCAGCGAAGCGCCAGCTACCTGTTCTGCCGCGTCCCTGGCGAAGCCGCCCCGAAAGACCGCCAGCCGACTCAAAACGCTCTGCTCATCGGCGCTGAGCAGGCTCCAGGAATGGTCAAAAACCGCCCGCAGGCTGCGCTGCCGAGCGGGCACGTCGCGCATCGACGTTGCCAGAAAATCCAGCCCTTGCGCGATCTGCTTCGCGATCTCACGGCAGCTCAGTGCTGAGACCCACGTGGCTGCCAGCTCGATGCCCAGCGGCATTCCCTCCACGAGCTGGCAAATGCGGACGACGGCAGAGCGTTCGTCTTCTGTCAGCTCAAAGCCCGCATCGGTCCTGCGTGCACTCTGTACGAACAACTGAATGGCCGTGTATTCTCCTGCACCTTGTGCCTGATTTGTGGGCGGAACGGCCAGACCCTGGACCACGTACACCCACTCGCTCTGCAGATTCAGCCGCTCGCGAGACGTAACCAGGAGTTTCACGCCGGGTGCATGTTGCAGGACCTCCGCGAACAGCCTCACACTGTCCAGCAGATGTTCGGCGTTGTCCAGTACAAGCAACAATCGCTTGTGACAAAGGTGGTTGAGAAGCTGAATGCGCGGCTCGGTCTGGCCCTGAAATGCGAAATCCAGGGCGTCGGCAATGGCCGGGACGAGGTACGCCGACGAGCCGAGCGACGCGAGAGGAACGAAGAAGACGCCATCGGAGAAGTGCGCCTGCTCGCGGGAGGCAACTTCCATGGCCAGGCGTGTTTTCCCGATGCCGCCGGCGCCGATCAGCGTGATGAGGCGGCACAGCGGATCATCCAGCAAGCGCTGAAGGGCGGCCAGCTCCGGCTCGCGCCCGATGAACGGAGTGAGCATCAGCGGGAGACCGGAATGAAGGCCAACAACGGACGGGGGAAGGGGCCTGAGCGGCGCGCTTGAGACAACCGAAAAGCGCTGCAACCGATCGGATGCGGCTTCACCGCGCGCCACCCTAACGAAAGTATCCCGGTCTTCAGGCGGCACGCCGAGCGATGCAGCCAGAAGTTGGGCGAGCTGTTTGGACGGTCGGCGCTCCCCCGATTCGATCTTGCGCAAGGCAAATACGCTGCATCCCGCGCGCTGCGCCAGCTCTGCCTGGGTCAGGTCCAGGGCTTTGCGCCGCTGCTTGAGCCAATCACCGAAGAAGTCAGGACAGCCCGGTTCGTCCATCATGGGCAGCCGCTGTCAAAGAGACTCAAGGTCGACGCGACATCCGGGGATAGACAGTCACGAAGCCATGTGCTCCGGCGGCCCCGGATCAGATGGAACGACCAATGCGCGCGCTCGCGGAAACGCCTTCGTTGTCCGTGGCTGTGACGTGGGTCGCGATCATCCGATTCGGCATTCCGCCAGCAGTGGTACCGGCATTGTAGCACATTTTGGGTCAGTTCCTGGGTGAGTAATCACCCCACACCGGGCCGGATCGAAGGTTCAATGTTGCAATCGGTACGGCCGATGGGTTTATCGGCAACATCCAACCGAGGAGGCTCAACGTGAACACGGTCATTCTCCTTCTGCGTATCCTGCATGTCGTCGGCGGTGTGTTCTGGGTGGGCAGCGCCATCCTGTACTTCTACTTTGTTGCCCCTTCCGTGAAGGGCCTGGGTCCCGCCAGGCCGCAGTTCCTGCAGGGGTTCATCGAGCGGCGGCGTTATCCGATGTTCATGAACATCTCGAGCGCCGTGACCATCCTTGCCGGCGCTCTGCTCTACTGGAACAGCTCTGGTGGGCTGCAAACCGCCTGGATTCAGACGCCGACGGGCATTGGATTCACCATCGGCTCGGTGGCCGCCATCCTGGCCTACCTGCTCGGTTTCATCCTGATCCGACCCCGTGGCCAACGATTGGGTCAGTTGGGCAAGGAGATCGCCATGGCGGGTGGGCCTCCGCCTGCGACGCTGGCAGCCGAAATGCACGTGTTGGACGATGAGATCATGGCTCTGGAACGTGTGGAACTGGTCCTGATGATTGTCTCGCTGCTGACGATGGCCACAGCACGGTACTGGGGTATGTGAACGTAGAGGTCCGAATCGGGTTTCGTGTCGTGTACACAAGGGGCGGAAAGGGGGCGCAAGCCCTTTTTCCCGGCCCCGGCCAGGGAGACCATGTGATGAGACAAGGTACAGCTTTCTTCGTCCTTCTGATCGGGCTAACCCTCGGATTGACGGCCTGCGGCTCGCCCCACGATAACCATGTTGTGGCGACGCCCACGGACGGGTCCACGATGTCTACAGGCAGATCGCTGGCGGCAGTATCGCCCATGCCCGGGCCGGTAACCACGCGCGCTGTGACCCTGGTCGAGTTCAGCCTTGAGACCGGCATTGTCGACGGGCGCATGGCCTTTGTGGGTGTTGGCGGAGCCATCGATGGTGTGGTCAATCCCGATCTCGTTGTACCGCCGGGCAGTGTCGTGCACCTGACAGTCATCAATGGGGATGGCATGCCTCACGATCTGGCTGTTCCTGACCTGGGCGTGCAGCTTCCGATGATCAGCGGCGCGGGCGCGACGTCTGAGGCGAGGTTTCTCGTCGAGGTGGCCCACGTCGGGACTCACAGCTACTTCTGCACCGTCGCCGGTCACCGCCAGGCAGGCATGGAAGGCAGAATAGTCGTCACGCCGCTCGTGTCCAGCGGGCCGCCCTGATCGGGCAGCGGAGCTGACGAGGATGTGAAGGCCGAAAAAGAAGTGGTGCGGGGAAAACGCCTCGCAGTGAATCACACGTTCTCGCGGATTCTAGCTGCACCAACAGGACTACTCGAAATGCAGATCCATGAGTACGATGCAGTCGATCCGCTTGCCGTATTGCACCTGAACCTGATGTGCCTCGACGTCGCGCTCACCCCCGAACGGGTAACCCTGATCCGCCAGCAGGATCCGCGCCCTTTCCCTTTCCTCGCCCTGTACGCTCAAGAGGGTGAGGCCATCGCCGGGCAGGTGGGCGTATTGAGGCTGCCGGTGGTCTCAACGCAGGGTGCCGAAGAGGTCGGGGGCTTGTGGGCCATATGTACGCACCCGGCCTTCGCCCGCCGGGGAGTCGCATCACGGCTGATCGCAGAAGCCCACACGCAACTGCGCGCAGCGGGCCTTCGTTATTCGACTGTGAGCGCCGATGTGCATCGTGTGGCACACGCGCTCTACAAGAGACTCGGCTATGAAGACGTTCACTCCAGCGCCAGCGTTTTCACTGCAAAGAATGCACTGCCTCATCCGGTCGCGCTGATAGCCGAGCGTGCCGACGGTGAACGCCTCGCGCTTGCCGATCAGGTGTTTGAGCGAATCGCCAAGGGTCACCTGGGATTCGCGCGGCGGCACTCCCCATTCTTTCCATTCCTCGCACAATGTGGAGCCCAGAGTGTGCCGGATGTGTGGCTGCTGAGCGGAGGAGATTCTGCGGTTGGTTACGCGGTCGTTTCTGCCTCTGATACCTTCCTGAAGATCACGAATCTGCTCTTGCTGGATGGAGTCGACCCTGTCGGCTCGGTGGCTGCAATCGCCCATGAAGTGGACGCCCCTTACGTTCAGGTCAGGGTAGACCACCGCACGGATGTCGCCGTCTTCGCTCGTGCAGGCTTCTTGACCGAGCCTCGCGGCGGGGGTACGCTGATGGTCAAGCCTCTGACGAACGCTGCCACTGTGGATGATTTTCGGCGTCGCTACGGCGTAGGAACACCCGGATTCCTCATCTCGCGATGGGATATCCCCTGAGCAGACACCTTCACCCTTCGGGGACCATGTGTCTCTCAAGGCAGCGGACTCCCAATCTGACAGACGACGATTTCCACTAGTATCACTTCGGATCGTGAGCAGAACGAGAAGGGGGAAGGAATGTGTAGAACATACTAACCCTGGTAGCGAGACGGAAACCACGATCATTCTACCCCGCTTCTCAGCAGGAAGGGCATGCAGCGCTACATCTCGCCATGGATGTGATTTCCGCGCCATACAACTGAAAACGAACGCGCCACGTCACCATAACGGTGGCGCGGCGCGTGTACTCGATGCTGTGGGGTTCGAGCGGACGGCTATTGGCTCATTTTCGTTGCCCGTGTAAAATCTGGTGGATGCGCGCACGCGAGAGGTCAAAGGCAATTGCCAGCTTGGGGATATTCTCGCCGTTTGCGTAACGTTGGCGGATCAGCTCGTTGCGTTGCGCTTTCGGATGAGGCCCGTAATAGTCAGCTGTTGCCGCAGGAAGCGTGTCACTGAGCCAACGAATGACCTTCTTCGCGCACTTTTCAAGGCTGTATACTCGGTGACGGCGTAAGCCCCATAGGGGCAAAGTCTCATTCCTAGTAATATCATGAAACGGGAACGTATAATACAACGTTCCCGTTTTGCCGTTTACCACGACTTTGGCCACGAATCGGGCAATCGCTGCCCGCGCGAGCATCACGTCATCACTCATCAGCGTCTCCCGCATGTTGTCGATAAAGGCTGTGAGCTGCTCGTCGCTGATCTTCGGGATGTCGCTCGGCTTGACGATGAGCTTGTTCATGCGCGTGATTTCTGCCAGAAGTTCGCGTTGCTCGGCTTCGCGTGTTTCCAGGCGCTGCTGGATGCTGAATGAATGGCCCGACTTCTCAATGGCGTCCATCAGGCGGGCAATGGACGCGCGCACCTCGTCCAGACGACTCCGGGCCGCGGTGATGCGCGCCTCGGCATCCAGATTGCGCTCGACCATCGCCTGCGCCAGATTATCCGCCAGCGGGCGCAGATTAGCGTGGGTCAGGACCTCGCTCATCAGCTTGTCCACGACCGCCTTGTTGAGCGCCTGGGTACTGATGCGCTTGGAGTCGCATTTTTTGCCGCGCGAGTTCTTCTTGACCGAGCAGATGTAGAAGTCCCAGCGCTTGCGCACGTCGTTCTCAGTGATGGTGTCGCCCAGCATTGGGTGCTCTTCGCCATCGACATGGTTGCAGAACACGAGACCGGTCAGCAGATGGCGGCTGGCAATACGGCGCGGCTCAAGCTTGGGGTTTAACCTCTGCTGCCTCTGTTTTTCGCTGCGCGCGGTCATCTTCTTCTGCTCGTCTTCCCACCACTCGCGCGGGATGAGCGGCTCGACGAAGTTCTCGTACACCTTGCCGCCATAGGCGAAATCGCCGGTGTAGATGCGGTTGCCGAAGAACGCCGTGAACGCGGTTGCCGTGCCGTAGAGGCGGGTCACCTTCATGATTTCGGCGATGCCTTTGCCCTCGCGACGCATTTCCCAGGCCAGCCGGCAGCGCGCCCACAGGCCGCTCTCTTTGTCCGGCACGATGCGCTGGACAATGTGCGCCTCGGATTCGACGCCGCGCCGCCGCTTGCGCTCGCGTATCCCGATCTTGATGCTCTCGCCGTGAAAGCCCTTTGGCGGTATTCCGGGCCGGATGCCCAGGTAGCGCCCGTCGTTGGTCGGCCACTCCGGGTTGTGGCGGCGAAACTCGGCATCGTTATCGCGCATACCGACGATGGATGCCAGGCCGCGACTGGCATTCTCGCCGGCGTCGTCGAGGAACGTCTCGTCCTGCCACTCGTGGAAAGCCTCCAGCACCGCATCCGCCCCGGTGTCGCCGGTGCTGGTCCGGTTCAGATCGATGATCGTGATGGTGCGCAGGCGAAGGTCGGCCTTGATGAAGCGCGTTTCGATGCTGTCGCGACCCAGGCGGTTCGATTTCCAGAAGATGACGCCGAAGGGCGCGTTCTGGCTGTGTTTGCGGCGTTTGGTGCGGTCGTTGATCTGGCGGAACTGGGTGCGCAGGGTGGTGAGCATCTGCTGGAGCTGGGTGCGGTGCTCGGTACTGCCCGCCTCTTTCGCGTCGTCGACGTAGAACTGGTCGAGGATGAGGTTGTGGTGGGCGCAGTACTCGCGGATGACGTCGACCTGCTGCAGGGTGGAGCGTTCCTGCTCCTCTCCGCCGCTGTCCCGGCAGTACGCCACGACGTGCGTTCCAGGCGGGAGCTGACAATCCTGCCGGATCAGGTGGAGGTAGCGGGAGTCAGACATGGGGGAGTCCTCATGTAGTGGTCAGGGAGATTGTAGCATGAGGAGGGAGGGGCGGGGAGAGGGGGGTGATGAGAGGCAGGTAGGACGGTGCGAGGTCAGTTTGGACGGATGATGGCGAGGTAATGGGAGTTTAGAAGACGGAGATTCTCGAGTAGTTCACAGAGAATCCAGGATACTCGCACCAGCCGTCGGGTGATTGGCGGTGCTAGTGTCGTTCGCCGTAGGTGGATGTTGCAGCTCGAGAATAGCTGCTTTATTTCTTCGGGACAGATACCCTTCGTGTGAGGATTGTTGGGGTTGAGCCAGAAGTCATACCATAGGATGAGGCCGTCAGGCTTGCGCACGACACGCACCATCTCCGCAGCCATATTTGCCTTGATCTGCAGGTCGAGCACTGAGGAAAACGCCGTGTACTGAAGCACGAGGTCGAAATGCCCCGATGGAAACGGGAGCTTCTGTCCATCAGCACATGCCAGAGCAAGACCGGGCAGACGGTGGTGGCCATCGATCAGCCGAGCGGGTAACAGGTCAATTCCAGCAAGGGACGCGGCAGTCGTCCCATAACCCAGATATTCCAACAACACGCCGCCACTGCCGCAACCAATCTCCAAGATATGCTTGCCTGCGAGGGAGCCCAGCCCTCGTCGGCGCAACATCTGTATAGTCGCCCGCTGACGTTGCTGGAGAGCAAACAGGTACGCGGGATTGAAGGTGGAGTAGAGCGCCTTGTCGCTCTCGCTCTGGCGTCTTCGGGCGTACTCGGTGCGGAGACGGTCGAGATCAGTGTGCATTGTTTCCCGAGTCGCGCCAGCGATTGGCGAATCTCACCAGTCCGGCAAGAAAGCCTAGACCGTAGCTGAGATGCAGAGATGCGAAGACGGTGGGTAGCAACCTCAGGTGACGAAGGCCATGCTGTGCAGCAAGACGCCAGGATACGATGAAATTGACGAGCGCGTAGCTGAGTACCATGAACGCCCACAGTCTGCGTACCAATCGCGATCCTAGGCCGAGTATGGCCCCGCCCACCAAGAAAGAGACGAATACGGGTGGCACGAATTGGCGCAATTGCATTTGTGCCGGATGCTTCTGCAGCACGCGCACCTTGTAGAAGCCGTACTGGAAGTACTGACGCCAAAGTCCTTTCCAAGTCGTGCGGGGAAAATACTCGGATCGGATATTAGGCAACAAGAGAATCTTCCCGCCTGCACCTCGTAATCGATAGTTGAACTCGTCATCCTGGTTCCGTACTAGTTCTTCATCAAATAGACCAACATTGGCAAAGATACTCCTGCGCCACGCCCCCATATAGACGGTATCGACGTATTCTTCCCGGTGAGAGTAGTGAAAACGTGCGCCGCCAACGCCAAAAGGAGAACCAGTCGCCAGAGCGGCAGCCTCCCCCAATGGTGTTGTGCTTCTCGCATCCATTCGACCGCCTACGTTGTCGGCACCCGTCCGATGCAGCGCCATAACACACTGCTGCACGTAATCTGGAGCGATGATGGTGTGCCCATCGACCCGAATAATCACCTCACCATGTGCTTCGGCAAGGGCAAGATTCATCCCTGTGGGTACTATTTGTTGCGGGTTGTCAATGACCTTCACAGATATCGTCTCGTGCCGTGCAGCCGTCTCGGCAATAACGACTCGCGTCGCGTCTGTGGACATACCATCCGCGATGAAGACTTCTAACTGGTCGTGTGGATAGTCTTGAGCAAGAACCGCGCCGAGACTCTGCGCGATGAAAGCCGCCTCGTTACGAACAGGCATGATGACGGAAACGAAAGGCAGATCAGTGGACTCCACGCACGCGTTCCAGTACATCGTGAGGCAAATCGCAAATCACGGCCGGGAATTTCCCGGCCTTCGTACGAGAGATCTGCTCGACTGCCTCTACCGTGACGTTAACCTTCTGCGTCAACCGTTGCTGGACACGCTGAATGATATCCGCCTTGTCCGCCGGACCAAAACCCACCTTCGGAACAACCCGCACCACGAGATGATCGAGCCGTTTCTGGACGATCTGCCCTTCCTGCACATGAGCCTGGCCCACGAATATTCCGTGGAAGCGAAGCATTCGCCTCCCGTCAGGCCCATAAACAGTATCCTCGACGCGCCCAAGAACCTCCTTCAGCACTGGCATCGCCCGACCGCATGGACAGGGCTGATCATCCAGTACAGCGAGATCGCCCACACGATAACGAATCATGGGTTGACCGGGTCGAATGAATCCTGTAGCGAGCACTTCCCCCAGCGTACCAGGTGGTACGGGACGGAAGTCGGCGTCTACGACTTCGAGAATTCCAGCGTCAGGATTGACATGCTTGCGCCCGGCTTCGCATTCGCACACGTAGAACAGATCTTCAACGGTGGCGTATTCTTCGAAGACCCGGGTCGAGAAGGCTTTCTCAATCACCTCTCGCATTTCGGGTATGACTTTCTCGCTCGTCGTGATTACCGCTTTCAGCGACGGAGCCTTCAAGTTCTGGTCCAGCACCATCAATGCAAGCTGGAAAATTGAGTTGCTATATCCCGTGATCCACTCCACGTGGTGCCGCCTAAGCGCGTGAAGGTATGCTGCTGCTGTTGCGGGACGAAGATGGAATGCAGAGAAGTAGACTTGTCGTTCAGCGAGATTGAAGCGATAGTAAGGTCCGTGGCTCTCTGGATCTGGTTCGACAATTCGCCCACTAAAGGTGGCCCTGGGCATCGAGAAGCTCACCCCTGCGAAGCCACATGAGCGCGACTCACGTATGGCCAAAGAACGCTGGATTTCATGCGGCAGCCAAAAGGTGCGAACTGGCGTGCCTGTGGACCCGCTTGTGTGAAATACGAGATGAGAACGTGTGGCGTGCCCGTCATTTAGGAGTGATTCGGGAGCGTCTCGGGCAATGCTCTTTTCAAGCGGGGGCAGGGCTTTCAGTTCGGCAGTGCTGAGCCGGTCGAGGTCTGCGCGGGATACACCCAATCTCGTCCAAAGTGCGCTGTAATAAGGAACATGATCGAAGGCACTGATGAGAAGGGCGCGCAGGTGTTCATCTTGGTAGGTCATCCACTGCTCTGTTGTGAAGCGCTCTCGGCTTCGGAAGGCAACGCATTCTTCTGCAAACGCACCACCAAAGCGAAGCCTTTTCCACCAAAACCCATATGCCGATACCATGAGGGTTTGGATTGGAACCGGCACCCGCCGGTAGACCTGATCAGCCAGGCGAGCCATCAACGTCTTCCTTGTTCCGCCACATCCAAGAGCAATTTCTCCCACCTCGGCAGGATGTTCGCCCAGTCGAACTGCTCGGCGGTAGTGCGCGCATTACGCGATAGTCGCTGAGCCAGGCCCGGTTCTGTGAGAATACGTCGGACTGCGGCCGCCATCGCCTCGTGATCGTTTGGCGGGACAAGCAAAGCATCGTGGTCATGTGTCCAAATGTAAGGTAGTTCGCCAACATTCGTAGTTACAATGCACATGCCAAGCGCTCCTGCCTCGACAACACTAACGCCGAAGCTCTCGGCGGTGGCTGTATTCAGGAATATGTCGAATTCAGCGAGGCGCTCGGGTACTGTCTCTTTTGGAATCGCGCCGGGCGTGCTCAGGTTCTTGGTCACGCCAAGTCGCTCTGCAAGCTGCATGGCCCGCTTGTATGCGCCATCACCTTTGTCCGGTCCAAACATGATTAGGCAGATATCTGAGAACTCGGTCCATAGAAGCGCCAGTGTATCCACAGCCATGGCAGGGCTATAAATACTGTGAAAGGCTCTTAGCCAAGCGAGGCGAGCCTGTGGCTGAGTGCGCACGCGGGGCTGGTACTGGGACAAGTCCACTCCGTTCTGGATAACTTGGATGTCTGGGCGGAACGCGCGGAGAGACTCGCGGAGGTAGTATGAAGGTGTGGTCACACAGCTTGCGGAGGACAATAGGTGCTTAACCCGCCAAGGATGGCGTCTGGCATACGATGGCAGTTTGCCGCCGTGTAGAGTAATCACAAACGGCTTCTGTAGAAATTGCAGCATCACGCATGCTGCTTCGGCCCACGCGAATGCCCTACCACTGAAAACTGCGATCTGGGCCACTTGATATTGATCACGACGATTCCAGGCGGTAGCCAGCATATCCACCAGTCTACGGACGCGGTTGGGCTTCGCAGACGTGACTGTGACTTTCCAACCCATCGCTTCGAGTTTGGACGACAGAAGTTCTGACTGAGTTTTGGTGCCGTAATACGAGGACAGGAAATTGCCAACGAGTAGGACACCAGCTGGCTCGGGTCGGTTTTCAATCAAATGTTTTCAGCACCCTAGCTGGTTGCCCCCCTGCAAGCACGTTAGCTGGGACCTCACCGATGACCACTGCATTGGCAGCGATGGCGCTCCCGCAGCCAATGAGCGACCCGGCTGTTACCGTAACATGACTGGCAATCCAGGCTCCGTCCCTGATGTGAATTGGTGCCGGAGCACGTGCACCGTGACGGAATGAGCCATCCTGGCGAGTATGCCTGGAAGATACTACAACACAATAGGGACCAAACAGGACTTCCTCTCCAACTACGATGGGATCCAGAGCCATGAACCAACAACCGTAGGCGATGTAGGTATCTGACCCTATATGAATTTGCGAGGGGTTGTAGAACGTCAGGTTACGTCCCAGCCTTATATTTCGTCCGCCGGAGCCAAAGAAGGGGCGTGCGAGCGCTCCCCTTAGTCGCAAGAACAGAGTGTTATCAGGTAGCCAGTTTGTAAGAAACAACACGAAATGGAGCGGCCAGTCGTGGCGGAGAAGTCGGATCAGTTTTGACACGGCCGAAGCCAATCTTGCAGGGAGTGAGCCATCTCCTCAACCCTGCGTTCAACAGTGTTTTCACGAGCTGTCTTGATACCCGAAGCAATCAGTCGTCGTCGCAAATCAGGTTCGGCAACTAGCTTCCGGATTGCTAATGCAAGTGAACCCGATGCACCTGGTTGCACGAGCATTACGTTTTCCCTGTCCTCCAAATAGAGCGGAATTGACCCTACTCGCGTCGCCACAACCGGCAGGCTGTGCGCCATAGCTTCCCAAATGGTGCGTGGAAAGCCTTCACTACCAGTTGACGCGATCACATAAATATCAGCCTGACGATAGTGTGCAAAGAGAGTTGGCCCAACTGGCTTGAATCCGTGCAGTAACACCCGCCCACCGATACCGAGCCGGTCGGCAAGCTGACGAATCTCGGCCTCAACGTCATCACCTTTTTCTGCCCATCCGACGAGGTCGAATACTATATCGTCACCCTGCGCAACAAGCTCCGAAACGGCTTGCACAATGAGCAATAATCCCTTTCCACGGTCGAGGCGCCCTGTGTAAAGCAGCCGGATCGGCCTCGCAATGCAGGTATCCTCACGCTCGAAGAAGTCACTTGCGGTCAGCGTCGTTGTTCGCGTTTCCACCAAGTTAGGGACCGTTGACCGCAGTTGCTCGTAGAGCTTGCGGCTGTTCACGAAAGTTAGAGCGTGGTGTGCGATCTGCCGTTCCTGCCATTGATTCCATCTTGACCACAGGCGGATAGCTTCTTTTCGCCAACGAGGTTGCCGTAGGTCATCGGTGGCTGCGACATAATCACCCACAAGCAGCAGCGCTGTGGGCAGATCACCGGCTGCGCGCGCCATCGCCGGTAGCAATGGTGAAGGACCGCGTATCAGTATGGCGTCTAGTTGATGCCGCTGATTACGCAAGGGCTGAGTGAATCGCCGGGCACCGATAATGCGTTGAGGTATGGACACATGTGGACCAATGTCCACGCACTCTATATTTGCTGCACTCAGTACATAGTCCATACGTGTGATTTCGTCGGGGCGCGGAGAGTGAGCGAAACAGACCAGCGTCTTGCAGTGCAAGGCAAGCTCGTCAAGAAATCGACCCAAGTAGCCGGGAACTCGCGGTCTATCAAGATCGTCGTGATAGATAGGTATGTGGTAATGAAAGCCGAGGTGCATCCGCATGTGCCTCGATTCTCTTGGCATCGGCGCATATTGCAGAGTGAACGATCAACATGAATTGCATATTGGTTCCCAGGTCTAGCATGGCCAGCATGAGAAAGTAGGGGATACCCATAAGGATCCAGCACTTGTCAACAAGAGGTAGGCTGCCAAAGCCGCGGCGTAATAGCCGCCCAACGGCGAAGAGCCAATAGAGTATCCCCATTAGCCCAACTATGCCCGTTTCTGCCCACGTGGCTAGGTAGGTGTTGTGGGCAAGAAGGCCTGTGTTGTGCTTGGTGCCGGTTTCAACAAATAGCTCCTTGAACTGCCCGAGTCCAACTCCTATTATCGGATTCTCTGCAATGATGGATTGTGACTTGGTTAGGCCTGCGAGTCGGCCCTGGTTGAATTCCTCGACTAGCTCGGGGTTAGTCACCCGCTCGATCGCCGTGTTCCAAAACGGAAACATCGCCAGGTAACCTTCCAAAAGGAAGCCAATCAATACCGCAAAGCCGATGGCCCCAACAATGATCGTGAGCCTGCCCCTCGATCTCAGTTGCGCAATCCCAATCATCACAGCGCCAAGCGCTCCAATGCTCAACGCCAGCATCCCGGAACGGGAATACATGAGTGAACCTGCGAAAGCAAAGAACAGTGCCAAGGCAACGGACATCAACCGTATCAAAACTGTCCGGCTGGAATGCTCCGGTGGTTTCCAGAATACCGCAAAAGTTATCAGTGCTGTGACTGCCAGAGAGAAAAGGAGCATGTGGTAGTTTTTGTCCCAGTTCTCCCCCACAAACAGAAATCTAGCCAGTTCCCCACGTTCGGAGGTGAGTCTTAAGATGTCCCATGCCCATAGAGAAGCAGGCAAGAACATTGCACAAAGAATCACACGACGGCTTTGAAGGCTTAACAGAACCTGTGAAAACAAGAAGAAGGTAAAGACACTGATTGTTAAGCCTACAGCATTGTACATCGCCTCTGGGCCATCATTTGCTCGTGGCAGACTCAGTATTGCGCCCGCGATTATCAAGCCGTTTGTTGTGAGATACAATCGCGAAGTCGCGCTATCGATTGGGGATCCCTGCAATAAAAAGGTGATTCCAGCGAGACCAAGTACAGTGTACCATCGCCATTCTATCCCAACGAATCCAGCAGGGTGCCAGATGTCGATGAAGTATAGCGCTACCAAGATCACTGGAAGCCAACGAAATTGGCGTTTGGATAGCTCCAGTCGGCTGTCCCGATATCTGGTGTTGAGCACGGGGCTAGTTCCAGGTCTCAATCAACACTTCGACCAAACGTTCTGCACAGGCTTCTACATCATACTCCTGAGCATGAAGATAGGCGTTCTTCACTATCTTCTCGTGCAAATCACTGTCCGCCTGGAGGCGATTCACCGCGCGCACGATTTCCTCGGCGGACCTAGGGGCGATCAGCATGCCGTGAGTGTCATGTGTCCAGAGTCCAGGAATACCGCCTACCCTAGTTGCAATCACTGGACAACAATTGGCAGCCGCCTCCCATATCACGTGTGGAAAACCCTCGTGATAGCTGGGGAGCACGAAGATATCAGCACGCTGGAAGAACCTGAACAGCGCATGACCGTAGGAGACAGGGCCATGCCAAGTCACACGACTGCTCACGCCTAGCTGGTGTGCCAGCGCAACAAAGGAGGCCTGCTCCTGGGAAATGGCAGGTCCCACAATTTCGAGTTCGTAGTTCTGCGCTGCGGGCAGTGCGAGCGCTTCGATTAACTCCCGAATTCCTTTCTCAGCTGTTACACGTCCGCAATATAGTAAGTGTGGTTTTGCGCCGATTGGACGGCAATCAAATGGTGCAAACTCGGATGCTCGAATGCTATTTGTGGGCACGAAAGTGGCCGGCCCTCCAGTGAGCTGGCGGAGTTCCGTTGCCAACACCGGCGAATTCGCTAGCATAAGTGTGTCGCGCTTGGCCATGTACCTTATCTGACGAGGGCGAAGCTTGGTCCTCACCCACCCGTAGATTCCCATCGGAGAAAGTTGCGGCAATAAGCGGTTTCCCTTTAGGCTTCCAACTAGTAAATACGCTTTGCGATTGACTTGTGTCGCGTTCCACACGATTTGCTGGTGCGGTGTCACACCACGGATCAGGAGCACATCCGCTGCACTGGATGCCGCGCGACAGACTCTCCTCATTCGCTTAATACGCTCAAGCCACAACAGGGACGAACCACCAGGCTCTCCCAGACTCCAGAGCCTCACGTTCGACGCGCGAACTTGCTCATCCTGCCGTGGTGTTCGGATCGTACTTTGATGAAGCAGGAGGCCAATTTCGCCGACTAGCGGGGCGAGTGCATCAATCCAGCGCCCAATGAACGACGGTAGCCAAATGATGCCACCCTTATCTATGTGCGCGACTGCGTGGTGATGGACAAGCACGCGCTTTTGTAGACGATTCAACTGTATCTCTTCGAGACACGTGCAGCCAGAATGTGGTCTATGTAGAAATCCACATTCTGCTGCAAGATCGCATCAATCGAATAACGGGCAATCATAGACGATCGAGCGGCTACGCCTAGTTGGGTTGCTTTGTCAGGAGCGCGAAGCAAGTCTAGTATGGCATTGGAGAGCTCTTCAGTATCATCTGGATCTACTATTAGGCCTGTGCGTCCATGTTCGATTACTTCTGGACCGGGTCCACGATTACTACCAATGACCGGTGCTCCCGTTGCCATTCCCTCCAGCCATGCGCGAGGGTGAGCTTCAACGTAAGATGGAAAAACAAGGATTCCCGACTCTTGAAAGACACGACATACGAGATGATACGGCACAGGACCAACTATCTCGACGCTATCCGCGATATTCAGTTCGTTACAGCGCCGACGAAGTACCTCCGCGGTTGAATGATCCCCATCAGGCGTATCGCGTCCATAGAACCTCAGTCGTGCGTGAGGCTCATGCTTATGTACAGCTTCCCATGCGTTGAGAAGTTGATATACACCTTTCTTTGGAGTCAAAGTGGCAACACTTGCCACCAGTAGTGGATTACGCCTAATGGCAAGGCTAGGAGCAAAGCGTTGCACATCAACCATATTGTAGATTGTCGCATCGACGCGCTGGTTTTTTCGCAGATGGGGCTGCACGGTCATGCTCATGAAGTGACTTGAACTGATTATGCCCGTTGAGTGCTGTAAGCTCGAGCGTTCCAGGTAGGCCTTGACCCGCTCTGGTTTGCGCCCCATGAGTGGTTGAAACATGATATCAGCCCCATGTAGGCGTGTAACGCGTGGAATGGGCTCGGTAACGCCCCACATCCATCCCTGATAATCGGCCGCATCCACAAGGCAAGCGTTGTGTTGCCGCACCATCTGGCGTACCCAACGTCCCAACCGCCACCGGTCCAGAAACATGTTTATCCGATAGCGGCCTCTGGTGTTGCGGCTTGGCGGAATGCGCCAAACCGTAACACCGTTGTCAACACTCACATCAAGGGTACGTACATCGCCGAATATCCCCCCTACGCTCACCTGCCATCCACAGTTGGCGAGCGCCCGTGCCAAAGTCTGGTAGAAGGTCCCAATACCGCCACCTGGAGACGGCGGATACTCACTGCACAGGAACAGCACGTGACGGCGGCTCATGGTAGTAACTGCTGGTAGAGGTGGATTGTGTGGCGTAGTCCGCGCTCCCAATCCGTCTGGGGTTGCCAGCCGAGGAGCTTGCGTGCTCGCGCAATGCTGCAGATGAAATCACCTGTCTCCACTTTTCGGTCGACAGAGGGCCAAGGAACGTGCTCGATGGAACCATTACCCGCGAGACGTACGACCATCTCTGCCATCTCTGCCAGACGTATCGAGCGGCCAAGACCAATGTTCAGAATCTGTCCTCGCACAACCGCAGAATATCCAATGCATAACAGCGCTTCGATCACATCTTCAATGTAGACATAGTCACGTAACTGATTACCATCCCCAAAGACCTGCAGGGTCTCGTTACCTAATGCGCGCATTATAAAGGAGTTGACAATACCATAGCCTCGACTATCGGGTAGTTGATACGGCCCATAAGGATTGGTCAAGCGCACGATCGTATAGGGTACTCCGTAATGCATACCGTACAGTCGGTAGTAGTGCTCGACTGTCAGTTTGTGTAGGCCATAGATACTGGTCGGCAACAGCGGCGCGTCCTCGGTTGCCGGCATGCTTCCTGTGTACCCGTACACAAGGCGGCTAGAAGCGAAGACTATGTGTGGCTTCTTGCCCGATCGACGGGCAACCTCGAGCAAAGCAAGATTGCCTTCCACATTCGATTGCATATCAGTATGGGCTTCAAGCAGGCTCTGAGCTGCGCCGGAGTGCCCGGCTAAGTTGTAGATCAGATCACAGGCTTGAACAAGATGCTGATAGCTTTCCGGCGCGCATAAATCCGCCTGGACCAACTCAGGTAGTCCGTTCTGTACCCCGCTGCTCAGCCACTGCAATGCCAGTCTCGGCATCGTTCGAGTGACAACAACTACGCTTACGTTCTGCTCACGTAATCTCCTGACTAGGTTCAGGCCAATGAAGCCTAGCCCTCCAAAGACCAGCACCCGAGCACCTTGAAGGTCAGGCACGATCTGCCTTCAACCGCTTCTCTCGCCCGCATACTGGCGGCTCAGCAACCCGGCCGCATGCCGCAATACTCGTGTAACCTGTGCAGGTCGGTCCAAGTTCATTAGTGCCAACCCGATCCACTCCTGCGATGCTCGACGACTATTGCTGCGTTTGAAGAACACGCTCGCAATCGAGAGACCTACCATGACGTTAAGTTGCCTTCGTGTTCGATTATGACTTCCATGCCTAACAAGCGGACCGCTACGCAGTAGGCGCTTCTCCGCAATCAAGCCTTGCAGAAAAGGTGGATCGTTTCTCTCCCACATTTGTTGACGTATACTCTCGGTCTCCACGGCGTACCTTGACTGATTGACTGCAACCATACTTGTGGATACATTCACGCGGTAATCGTAGAGAGCATCCGGGAGATTTGCCATCTGCGTAAGGCACGCAGCACGAGTCCATAAGTCATAGTCTTCTATCAGTGCTGTGGGATCATAGCTTCCCGCCGCCAATACAGTGGACTTCCGGTAAGTAACGGAACCATGACAGAATGGATTACCCGAATAGAGGTGGCGCCTTACCTGCACAGGTGAGCATAGTTGGTAGCGCGTGCCGAGCAGCCTTCCATGCGTGTCAATCACACGATATGAACACCCAACAACACCTATCTCAGGATGTCCGTTCAGGAATCGAGCCTGTTGCCGCAACCGCTCTGGATGGCAATGATCATCCTGATCCATCCGAGCAACTAACTCTCCTCCGGAAAGCTCAATTCCCCTGTTCAATGTTGTTGGCAGACCCGCATTCGGCTGCCGATAGCTGCGGACACGGCCGTCATCTATGCTACATATAGTTGCCCACGAGTTGTCATGCGAACCATCATCAATGATGATAAGCTCGAAATTGGGATAGTCCTGCATTAGTACGCTGTCGATCGCATCCCGCAAATATGGCTCACCGTTGAAAACAGGCAGGATCACGGACACGAGAGGCCAGGGATCGACGGCTGGCTGCACCATCATTTGCGAGCTACCACGTAGTATGCGCTCGTGAGGTTCTCAATTGTATGTGACATTAGCTTTCCCTGGCGCATAAGGGGGAACACTGTGCGCCGAATTGGCAGCATCAGTCGTCGCAGGAGGACATTCTCGCGAGTCAGTTCTCGGAAGAACCACTCAGTTACGTACCCCACGGAATGGCAACCACGCACGAGCACGACTTCGAAATGCGCCCACTCCATCAGCGCGCGGATACCTTCCCCTGTGAAGCGAACGAAATCGTTAGGAGCACCGTGTTGCGGTTGCATGAACGGGATCGCTACTATTGCCGTACCACCACTACGTAGCACTCGATGAAACTCGCGAGCTACCTCCCATGCAAAACGCGTGTGCTCAAGGACTGCAATACTTAGGACGGTATCGAATGTGTTGTCTGCGAAGGGCAGTCTGTGTACGTCCGCAACCACGTCCACCGAAGAGGCGAATCGTGGATTCAGATCAAGCCGAATTGTCTCTGTTCCCAGGTTCACGAAGCGCTTGCCACAGCCAGCATTCAGCGTTTTGCCATTGATCCATTGTCTATAGGGCCTTAGCTCGTTGACCAGTTCCATATCTTCTGTCATTCAAGGTTCGATTGTCATGATCAATGACGATGATGCAGTCGGTTCACAACCTTTTGCATTACGACCCCTCCCAACCGCCAGAGCAGTACTGGTGCCCACAAGACGAAGGGCACTCGCCTCGACATAATGCCTATCAAGGTCTCAAACTCCACCGGGCTACCAGCTACTAGGTGTCTGATGGCCGTGATCCAATATTCTCTCCAACCAAATATCCAGACGCTCTTCTGTACCCACCAATGTCCTTGGTAGTATCGGTGCCTCTGGAAAAGCTTCAGGAACATCTGCTCACCTGTCCTAAGATGCTGAGCTCTGCGGACGTAGCTTAGGGTCGCATTACTGCTGTGGAGTGATTCATGACTGAGGATGCGGCAGACGAAGCCAATATCCCAGTGTTCCAGCATTCGAATCCATAGATCGAGATCAGTACAGTATTCGATACCCAGATCAAATCCACCGACTTCCTCATATGCCAATCGTCGGAAGATCAGGCGGCTGGGATTACCAATGGGGTTAACTTCACGAGTGGTCCACCACAGAATCCGCTCACTTGGATAGAAATCCTGCCCCCGGTCTGGCTCAAACCGGGTCTCGACGAGTTGACTTGCTTCGCTGAAGACGGTCGTGCGGACCGAGCACAACCCAATACTAGGATGTGCGTCGAACAGATCCAATGTTGCGGTTAAGTAATCGACGTGCAGCCAGTCATCTGCCATCAAGATCTTAAGGAATGGCCC
Organism: Anaerolineae bacterium; assembly: GCA_020851855.1. Classification (GTDB taxonomy): domain Bacteria; phylum Chloroflexota; class Anaerolineae; order Aggregatilineales; family UBA2796; genus JADZBY01. The sequence continues at coordinate 19,478 of JADZBY010000435.1, read as the reverse complement.
AGAGGAGTACCCAATAGCGCGTGCTATATTACCGAATATGCCGAGCCGACATTCGTTGCTATAGATTCTCACCCGTGTATCATGGCCATACCGTTGGTGAAGGAGAGACACTGAGCCGTCGTCCGAGCAGTCATCGCACACGATGAGCTCCCAATTGGTGTACGTCTGTTCGAGTACACTGTCAATGCACCGCTCAATAAGATGGGCATAGTTGTATGATGGGACAATCACGCTAACGAGCGGATACGCTTTGGTCGTCATCGTCTACCGAGCAGCCGTCTGGCTAGTGCATAGAGAATTGTTCTCTGGTAAGCTCTGCGTAGCAATCGCGAGAGTTCTTTGATCTCTGTTTTGGCGTGTATCAACTCTACTTGCAAAGCACGGAGATCAGTTTGCGAAAAGACTGGGTGTCCGGGATAGAGGCGTGCCCAGTCGAAATGTGTTGATGGTACTGCGTGTCCTCCGAGGGCTAGAGGCAGCATCCGCGTTGGGAATACCGGAGATCCCCCCTTTGCACGAGCCTCACGCCCGATCTCGGCCATTTGCCGAACTAGCGCAACTAGCCGTGGCGTTGCTGTGGTGCGGCACTCAAGGTAGTTATGCAAGAACTCATCCTGATACGACAGTCGCTTTGCATCCTGTGAATACAGCGACTCCAGCGTAGGGGCGATATGAGCTTTCGCTGTGATGCTCCACGCTGCACTGACGTAAGGAGGGCTGTTCGAGTAGTCTAGCAGGGCGGTGGGGCGGTGTGCAAGCATCGACTCCAGCAATACCGTGGACGGCGTGGCTAACACTCCGTCGGCCGCGGCCAGCACCTCTCGCAGGGGCCGGCCTCGCAGATGGGGAAAGTCATCATGTAGACTTAGTCGCGCATCAAGCCCCTTGGTCACACGCCAGATCGGCTGCCACTCGCGCTGATTGGTGAGAAAATCACGCACATCGCAGAGGGCCTGCTCGACCTGTGCAATCTGCCCCGGAGTAAATCCAGGCGTGTTGGCGGTCATCACGAGCAGGTGTTTGGGGCCATCATGGACAGCGGGCGGCGCGACGGGCTGTTCGAGGTAATGATCAAATCGTGGCGCGCCGACAATCTCGCACTTTCCTGCATTGCCCCATGCCTCCAGAGTGCGTGCGTTTAGCCAGCCGAGGCAAGCGACCTTATCCGTGACAACTGGTTGGTAGTAGGCGATATTTCCGCCAGCCCCCAGGTTTGGATCCTCCCATTGATGCCGCCACTCGATGATTCCGTCCATCATAAGCAGAGATGGAATATTCAGTCGTTTCGCTTCGTTGATGACCGCATAGGCCTCGTACCAATCGTCAGAGAGTGTAAGTAGCACATCCGGTGAGTGTAGAGACACTGCGTCAACTGACCAGTTCTCGGTGGACACTACTTCGAAAGAAGAACGTAACGGCGCGAAGTGATGGTCCTGCTTTCGCGAAAGAGCCAGGACGCGAATTGGTTGCTGGGTCATGAGCTACGCGATGTGATCAGGATATCACATACTTCTCGCACTGCGCCGTGGCCTCCCTCATGCTCAGTGATTAGCGTAGCGCAATCTTTTACAGCACGAACGGCATTGGCTGGCGCGCAAGCGAGCCCCACGCGTTGCATCACTGGCAGGTCTGGGAGATCATCGCCCATATATGCAACGTGTTCGAGCTTGATGCCTAGCTGTGTGCACAGTTCGGTCAGTGCCACCAACTTGTCGCTCACCCCAGTAAGGACATGCTCGATACCCAACTGCCTCGCCCTATGAAGTACCGATGAGCCGTCCGCACCAGATATAATGGCAACATGAATACCGTCTTCCATAGCTAACTTGAGTCCCAGACCGTCATGAACATTGAACCGGCGAAACTCGCGTCCATCTTCCACAATGTACGTACTACCGTCCGTCAACACGCCGTCACAGTCAAGTGCCAGTAACCTAATACTCCGTGCCCTCTGCACATTGTCTAGATTCATGCACCTAGGGGCTTGAAAAACGGGCGAGCAGTCCGCCAAACCACAAGGATGGATGTGAGCAAATCCGGCAGCTCATCCAGTGGGATCATGTTCGGTCCATCACTCAAAGCTTGCGCAGGGTTAGGGTGCGTTTCGATGAAGAAGCCATCCACGCCAACGGCTGCTGCTGCGCGCGCCAAGTACGGACCAAACTGCCGTTGCCCACCGGAAGCGCCGCCAGCGCCCCCTGGCTGCTGCACACTGTGCGTGACGTCAAACACGACGGGGGCATACTGACGCATCGTAGGGAGTGCCCGCATATCGACGACAAGGTTATGATAACCGAAGGATGAACCGCGTTCAGTCAGGAACACACGAGTATTGCCGGTTGAGGTCACCTTCTCCACTGCGTACTGCATGTCTTCGGGGGCCATGAACTGCCCGCGTTTGATGTTGACAGGCAGTCCAGTCCGTCCAGTAGCTCCCAACAGATCGGTTTGCCGACAGAGAAACGCGGGGATTTGTAGAACATCGACCGCAGCCGCGACCGTATCAACTTGCGCCGTTTCATGTACATCGGTCAGGACCGGCACCTGGACTTCGGCACGCACACGACGAAGAATTTCGAGCGAAAGTTCAAAGCCGAGGGACCGAAACGAGGAAATGGATGTTCTATTTGCCTTATCAAAGGAGGCCTTGAAGACGAATGGCAAGCCTGTTTCTTGTGCGATTTCTTTCAGGCGTCGGGCGATATATTGCGTCGTCTCATACGACTCAACAACGCATGGTCCGGCGATCAGAACCGGATTGTCTCCACCCAACACAATGTCATCGGTCAGTCTGCAGACCATCTGAGCCATTGATGTGCGCTGCTCCTGAGAGGTAAATATCGTGAACACGTATTACGCCAACGCAGACCTGGTCCTCACTTACGACCGGAAGTACCGAAATCTGCCGTGGACGATCCTCCATTAACTGCAATGCTTCCTTGAGAGATGCTGAGGCCGATACCGTTACGGGATTGGTGGTCATCACGTCTGAAGCATGAAGTGATCGAATATCGTCGTTGGCAAGCAAAGCGCGTCGCAGGTCCCCATCGGTCACAAGCCCACGCAAATGAAAGTGATCATCTACTACCGGTGCCGCCCCCAGTGGTCGTTCTGTCATACTGATCACGACTTCTTTTAACGACATACCCGTGGCGATCCACGGCACACTGCTGCCAGAGTGCATTACATCGCCTACCTGCAGGTGCAGGTTGCGGCCAAGCTGGCCACCTGGGTGAAATCTCGCGTAGTCCGCAGGGGCGAAGTTCCGCGCCTGCATCAGTGCCACGGCAAGAGCGTCACCGAGCACGAGTGCAACTGTCGCGCTTGTCGTCGGCGCAAGATTGTGCGGATCAGCTTCCCGCGCGACCCATGCATCGAGGACCACGTCCATGTTATGCGCCAACCACGAGTCCCGCTTACCCAGAATTCCGATTAATGGAGAGTTGAACTGCCGCAGTAGAGGCACCAGGCGCATCAATTCTTGCGTACTGCCACTACGGGAGAGAATGATGGTGGGATCACCTGGCGTATATATGCCCAGATCGCCGTGCGTTGCTTCGGTAGGGTGCAGGAAGACGGCTGGCGTACCGGTGCTACATAGCGTGGCTGCGATTTTGTGCCCGATGTGGCCAGACTTGCCGACGCCGGTGATGACCACCTTGCCGGGGTGATTGATGATTACCTCGACAGCTCTACCTAGCTCGGTGCCAAGTCGAGCCGCCGCGTCACGCACAGCATCTGCTTCCGACTCCATAACCGTACGGGCGATTTGCAGGTGTGTTGCCTGCGGGTCGATTTGCGGGATCATGCCTGTGGGCTGATGAGGATGCGTACTCGGTCGAGATCGGAATCGATATCCACGGCTATCGATCGATAGTCCGTTTCCAGTGTTTGGAACCGATATCCTGCATCAAGGAAGCGCAGTTGCTCAAGCTGTTCACTCGTTTCCAGCGGGCTGACTGGCAGATTCGGATAGGCAGCTAGCACATCCCGTCGATATCCGTAGACGCCGATATGTCCCCAGAATTCCGCCTTTCCTAGCCATTCCGATTGAGGCCAATCGCGCATGAATGGGATCGTACTTCGTGAGAAATAGAGCGCTTCGCCACTTCGCGCACGAGCTACTTTGACCACCGTCGATGCGGTGAGCTCTTCCTGAGACGTTATTCGAAACACAGGCGTGATCAGGTCCGACGGTTGCGCTTCCCACTTCGTCACAAGCGCATCGAGCATCTTGTGGTCGATCAGAGGTTCATCTCCCTGGACATTGACAATCAGGTCTGCGCTCACCCTATCCAGGCATTCCGCGAGGCGTTCCGTGCCGGAGCGGCATTCCATGCTGGTCATTAGCACCTTGCCACCCCAGCTCTCAACGGCAGTGCGCACCTCGTCGGCATCGGTGGCGACGTAGACCTCATTGAATCGCCGTGCCTGCTTCGCCCGAGACCACACGTGCCAAATGAGGGGATGACCGTGAATGTCAGCCAGGACCTTGCGCGGGAGTCGAGTTGAACCAAGGCGAGCGGGAATGATAGCGATGCTAGCCATTAGTGACTACGCTCCTTTTGAGCATCTGCTTGAGGGAACGCAAAAAGCGATTCAGACGCCGCCTCACCCGTGTTTTCAAGAGCCACAAGTGAAACTGCTGTCTTTGCAGCAACATCCACCTTGTTCTATAGTGTGTCAATACCGCAAGCACGTCATCCGAAGACTGAGCCAGTTCTCTGAGTTCTTTCTGCGGTTCCGCGTCTCTAGCGGCGAGCACCAACAAATTCTGAGGTCGTCGCCAATCCTCTACACCCTCATTCAGTTCCAGGATACGAAACCCCTATTTTGCAAGCATACCGCAAAGCGTTTGCCGTGAAAAATTGGTGGGGTGTACGTAGCGCAGAAAATAGTGATCGAGCGAACGGTAGGGTTTTAGGATGTTCGGAACTTCGATTATCAATAGACCACGTGCTGATAGCAAACTCCGAATTCGCGCCAACGCAATTTGGGGATCATAGAAATGCTCAAAGACATGGAACATGGCGATGACATCAAATCTCCCAAGTCTGTCTGAACCAATGTGCTCGAGCGAGTCATTGAAGCACGGTAGCCCCTCCTTAGCCAGAGCATTCGCGAAATCCCTGGAGGGTTCTATTCCAACCACCTGCGCACCTCGCTGCCTTGCCCAGTAGAGAAATTGCCCTCTTCCGGGACCTACCTCCAGCAGACGAAGGTCATTCAAAGGACGTATCGTTTCGAGTGCATCCAGCCACTGGCGCACATGCTGAGGCTCCATCGCTCGAGTAGGCCAAGAGGTGATGTGCCCATAATAGTGTGAGTAAGCATCGGTGTAAAAGCGGCTATACACTTCCTCGGTTGGCATCGGGTTCGTGAAGACCAAGCTACATTCCTGGCAGATTACCGTCGCCAAGTCCAAGCGATGCTGCATTGTACCGGATAGTGGTTGGTGCTTCATGCCACCACAGAGTGGGCAGGAGCGGTGCACAGGTGCGTCAAGCCACGTGCCCTTGCCAAGCCTCTTGCCTTCCGTCGAGCGCATATTCAAGAACCACCCAGGGTTGCATTATGCAGGTCTGCGAACGTCATCGTCCAGGACCGACATTTGAGGATCTGACTGTCTGCAGAATAGCACTACGAAACCGTCTCCGGAGATCGTTCCCAAGGACCAAGCCCCACACGATTGCGATCCCAGCTACAATCGTCAATAAAGCTGCGGCTGCAGAGCCAACAACTCCCCCCACGGCAGTTGCGCCGATCCTAGCCAGTGCGGCAACGGGAAATATGCATAGTGCTGCCAACAACGGAGGCACAGAGTCTCGAAGTAGGAATTCCTTGAAGGAACGTTGAAACATACGCGCTGTCAGAAGCGGAAGGTAGAAGAACGAAGTAACAAAGGCAGCGAATGCTGTGGAGATAGCTGCGCCAACAATACCGAATCTCATCGTAAGGAGAATAGAGAGACCTAAGTTGATAGTTGCTTCCAGCAGACGACTCAAAGTCTGTTGACGCACAACAAGTCCTGCTGACAGCGCCGCTCGATTGGGAAGTATCCACGTGTTTGCCAGTAGATTCAGTGCAAACGCTAGGTCCAGTGTCCCTCCACCGTAGTTGGCTTCGCCTACCCAAGCTGTAACAAAGGCTCGGTTGCCCGCCCATATCGCAAATGCAACTGCAACGGAAAGACCCGTTGAGAGCGCGAACAGCTGCCGGTACGTGCGAACAGCCGTGTCCATGTTACCCTGTCCCATCATCTGACCCAAGGCAGGCCGCGCCGTCTCAGTTATGCGATTGAGGAACCCTTGGGACAAGTTGTACAACCGACCGGTAATTGCGAAAGTAGTCACGGCCTCTAAGGAAACAATCTTGGCAATCACAATCTGATCTACGTTGAGGATCACAATTCCAGCAAGCCCACCTAGAGCGAACCATACTCCCACCCGGGCTACCTTCTTGAAGTCTTCTAGGGACACAAGACGCGCGAGAATCTTCAGTCCAGGTACTGCGCGAAACGCGCGAAGCACCGCCAGTGAACTTGTAATCACTGTGGCGACGAGGTTTGCGAGGGTGATTGACAGAATTCCCCATCCAGCGGTTAGCATTGCTACAGTAAGTATTGTGCGGATGAAAATCAGTGCTAGGCTCAACAGGTTGTCAACGTGCATCTGCTGCATAGCAACAAGCAGTGCGGAGAATGTCCTTGTACTGAGGTTGATAGCCATCCCAACGGCTAGTAGACAGACCATCACGACAGAGTCATGCTGCAAATTGGGACTAACTTCAAAGAACGCTGGAAAACCGAATGCAATCGCGATGCCAACTATAAGCGCCAGAAGTGCGATGACAAGCTGTGCAAAGAAAGTGGAACTCGTGAGACGGTTAATCTCATCCATATTCATGTTCGACGAGCTCTGCGCCAAGTGTACGTTCAACCCAGCCGTAATGCCTATATCGAAGAGACTGAGCCAGACAATCACGCTACTTCCGAGCGAGGCAATTCCGTAGGCCTCACGGTCCAAATAACGGAACGTAAAGGGAGTGAGCCATAGACCTACTACGATAGTGGCTATTGACGAAGCATAGCCAGTGATAATGCCTGCAACGTAGTTGTAGGTTCGCGACCTAGAAGGCATAGATCGTCACTGGGTTCACCAACTCACCCATCTGGCTAACTGCCACAGTCTGGGACTCTCTGATGGACAACAGAATGCCTGTCCTAACCGCCGGTGCTGACTGAAGTGGCGATAGTGTGGCCTTATCGTTGCCGTCAAAAGCGTTGATCTCAGTCGTTTGCACGTGGTTTCCGAGTGTGCTCCGCCATTACGACACACTCTGGGGCATGACGTTTGGTGGCGGTGGATGTGGAGAATAGCACTATTGAAAGGAGTCTTGCCTCGGACGACGCCTACCATACCACGCGGCAAAACGCGGCGCAAATACAACGCTTTAACGAATGCGGCGCTTACCGAACGCAGTCCGGCTGGATTGTTCACCTTCACAGGTTTCACAACCTTCACAACCCTCATTCGACATCTTTGACACACAAAAGCGCGCGCTTCACAGCATTCACAACCTTCACAACCCCAGACGTGAGCACTTTGATCGCATTTTGACATCCACAAGATTTTTCGCAGTTTATACAGAAGATGATGTTTTCAGCCTGTGAACCCTGTGAAGGTTGTGAAATACGTCGTCTTCAGCAAACAAAAAGAGCCTGCTCAGACAGGCTCTTCCTCAGTCGAAATGCGGCTAAAGGTGTCAGTCCTCAGATGCCTCTGCTTCACCGACTAGTGCTTCTGCTCTCAATCGCCAGAGACTAATCACGCTGCCGCGCACGCTGCGTTGCACGGTTAGATTCGTTGTCCCTGGAACAAGCAGCCCATCTTCGCGCAGTTGCACGCCGACTGCCTGACCCGTAAAGCGCAGCGGCTGGATGTAGTTCACTTCCTTGAGGGCAACATCGGGTAGAAGGTACACAAAGCCGTCGTCACGGTAACCAACCACGGTCTTGCCGGGCGATGGCTCGTATTGCGGGCGCAGCGACGATTCTATGAGGCATTGGCCTGAGGCGACGAGCTGGCCAAGTACGTTCAGGAAGGTGTGGCCAGCGCGCTCTTCCTGCATCGATTGCGCAGTCTCGGTCGCTAGGTCGTACCAGGCGGGAAGCACATCGGCCTTTCCACGGGACGCCAGGAGGTCGCCGAGCATCTGGTACACGGTCGCCAGCACAGCCCAGTTGCCGACGATGCGTCCCGTATTGTTTGCCTTCAGGCCAGTGGCAGCGAGGCGCTTGCGGTAGTCGTCCACCCTAGCCTCGAAGCGCCGCATCATGTCCTTCGTCAAAATGCCCTGATCGGCCTGTGCAGCTACCCATTGTGCAAGGTGCGCGGTGAATCCGGGTAAGTAACCACGCAGTCTGACTGCGCGGGCAAGCTCAAGGCCAACTGGATCGCGCTGTTCCCAGGGCGGCACCTCGAGGGCAATCATGCGGGCAAGCACCGAGGCCTCGCCGGTCAGCGTTGTCTCGCCGGTCGACAGTAGATGCCCTCGGCACGGGCGCTCTTGCCGCACTTTCGCCTCGCGCGTGAGGCGACCGCGCCCCATGCCACGCGAATAGCTCTGCAGGAAGCGCGTAAACGTCCGTTCGTCGGCATAGATGTGCTTGAAGTCGTCCACCCAGTAGAGCGCATCGGCCAGCGCGTAGCCGAGCGCCTCGACGGTGTTCACCGTATCGCCCCACTGTGCGGGCGGCGTGTCACGGGAGAAATCGCCGTACAGGCTGGTCATCAGGGAGGCGATCTCGCTCTTGCCACTGCCAGTGGTGCCGACGAGATGCAGGGCGGGCTTGGGCGCGGCACTGGGAAAGAAGCGTTGGAAGAGCGGCAGACAGGCAAAAGCGATGAGCGTAGGGGCAAGCTCTGGCGGAAAAACGGCTGCCATCGCCGCGAACGCCTTCAGACTGGCTTCCCAGTCGGACTCGGCGAGGTGATAATCACGCAGGCGCGACTCCAGCTCGACCTCGTGCGCCTCCTTGAGGATGCTCTTGGCAGTGACGCACAGCTTCGGCGTGATATAGGCCCAGTGACCGTCGATCTGTGTCCAGCCCATGAAGCGGTAACTGGCCCGGGAGGCATACGTGCCCGACAGGCTGAGTATCGCGGGCGTCAGGTGCTTCGCCATGCCCGCCCGCACGGTGAACGCTTCGCCGGCGCGCCCGGCGATGAAGCGGCGTAGGGCCGCATCGTCACCGAAAAGCTCACTCGGCACGTCAATGTGTGCCTGGACTTGGTCGCGGCGAAGCTCGACGACAGCCACATGCTCGACTTGCCCATCGTCATCCATGCGAGTGACGCGCTCCACCACCTTCGCGGTCCAGTCGGTCACCACCTTCTCCATCACGCCGCGCGCCGTCTGCCGCTGGTAGACGAGCTTGCCATCCACCTCGACATAGTGCTCCTTCTCGCGGAAGGCCTGCGCCTCGGACCGCGCCAGACGCTTTCGCTCGTCGCGGTACAGCCGGTCCAGGTCGCCGACCTTCAGTCCGTCGCCGCACAGCGCCTTCAGCCGCTGGCGCTCCTCGGCCCACTCGACCGGATTCAGTGCCGCGCAGGCCTTCACCGCCTCGACGATTTGTGCCGAGTTGGGACGCGCATGGGCGTGCTCCACGAGCGCCGCCACCTGCTCCTGCGCGGTCGCGCTATGTGGGATAGGCGCACGAGGCGGCTGACGAAAAGCACTGGCGATGGTCGCCCGCGCTTCACGCTCACGGGCTGTCGCACTCTCGCGACCGGTTCCATCGGCCAGATAGCGCGCGACCAACTCCTGCTCGGCGTGAGTCAGGCTGAGTCCGGCGTCGCGAAGCTGGCATGCGGCGGCGAACAACTCCGCGTTGCGGCTGCCGTTGGGCGCGCCCGATTCGAGATAATGCTCGGTGCGGGCCGGAAGGGGATGTTCTTCCGAGTCGCTGGATTTTGTGCGAGTTGGGCCTTTGCTGGGTTCGCTCGGCGGACTTTCCAGCCACGCGAAGGCACTGACGGCGTGACGGCGGTCGGGGTGGCTCTCCACGATGCGCACGCGCGCTTGATCGCGTCCGGGCTTGGTGTTCACGCTGCCCGGCAGACGCATCACGGAAGCGGCGGATTTCACATACCGGGCATCTCCGCCGAGTGCGGCGAACAGGCCATTGAGCAAACTGGCAAAGTGCTCACGCTTTTTGTCCTCATCAAGCGGTATCGGCGCGTCCAGAAGCCAGTAGCCGTGCAATCCGCCGCCGCTGTCGACGATGAACGAGGGCGGCGGATTGAAGCTGCGCAGCCGTTCCAGGTCACGCGGGCGCTGGACCGAGTCGCTGTCCATATCGATCCACAGGGCCGTTGCCAGCGCCGCAGAGTCAGCGGTGCCCTGTTTTGATCGGCGCAGGCACGGGGCGAAATAGACACCGAAGCCCTCCCGATTGAGGCGATCCGCCTGACGCAGCGCCGAGGCCAGACCGCGCTTGTCGCCGAGTCGCCCCCACAGCCGCTGGACCTCGCCGGTTTCAGGGTGGATGCAGCGCAGCTCAAGGTACAGGTCGTCCGGGCTGGTCCCGTAGAGCGCACGCAAGAATGCGCGCCGCTCGGCGCTGCGATCCGGCTGGGGGTTGTTCACTGCGGAGATGGTCTGGCTTTCCGTCATCGACAGGCGCTTTCGGCTCAGAAGTCGATATCGAACGAGATTTCCGGCGACCGGGTTGTCGGCCTATCCCAGCCGTGCTCACGCAACTCGGCTACCAGCCCCGCGCGTTCGCCTGCGCGCAATGCCTTCAGTTGCTCCGCCAGTGCATGGAGCATCCTTGCGTCCCCGTTCATCGTGCGCGCAAAGTAACGCGCCAGCACATCCGCCTCGTCATGGCGCAGACCGGAGACCAGCGGGCGGAATTCGAGGCGTACCGCGTCCGGGTCGTCTTCGGTCGGGACGGAGTAGCCGCGGTAGTAGCCGAGGGCCGTGTGGCGCTCGTCGGTCCGACGCACGCCGCACCACACGTTCCATTCGGTCTCTGCATCTTTCTCGTGGGGCATCTTTCCGTGTGGCGGTTGCTCGACAATCCGGCGCTGCTGCTCGCGCACGGCTTCCAGGTGGTCGAAACGCTGCTCCCAGTCCGGCCCGATGTAGCGCTCCAGCAGGTGCGCCATGTTCTTTTCCGTGGCGGCGTGCAGCATGGCGATGTGGTCGACCTTCTTATTCTGCGAGAAGTAGAGCGGCACGCGCTCGCCGTGCTCTTCGCTGAAGACGGTGCCGGGCAGTACGACATGCGTGTGCGGGTCGGTCAGGCCGGGGGCTTGCGGGTCGTCGCTGAGGCGGTGGTGCAGCACGTAGCTCATCTCGCAGCCGGTATCCAGCCCGCGCGCCTCGAAGAAATCGGCGACCGTCTTCTCGGTCAATTCGCGCACGAACTGCTCGCGCCGGTGGGCCGCGATCATGGCCGTGAGCTGCGGGTTGGGATTGATGACCAGCGAAAAAGCCAGCACATGCTTGCTTCGCAGATCGTCACAGCGGTGCGCGATGTCCGCGACGGACTTGCCCAGGCCGCGATCGACCCAGCGATCCTGCCCGACCACCATCTTTGCGCCCTGGTCGCGGCTGTCGCGGTAGGTCAGGTAGCCGAGCAGGTTCTTCATGCGCTTCGCTTCGTCGGCGGTTGGGCGTTTGTAGCGCACGTTGGCCACGCACATCTGTTTACGATCCATGGCTTACTGCTCCCGCCGCCGTGTGACACGCTCGATGAAGACTGCCAGCATCTGCGCGACGGCATCCACTTTGCCGTCGAGCGCGTCAACCTTCGCCTCGATGCCCTTGGCGATGGCGCGCCGCGAGCCGGGCAGGTCTTCCTGGGCAGCCAGGTAGTAGTTGACCGCGTCGCGGATCAGGTCGGTGGTGTGTACCAGGCTGCCATCCTTGCGCGCCCGCACGGAGCGCAGCTCTCTTAAGCGGCGCATCTGCTCCGGGGTCAGGCTGACGGTCTGGCGCTCCGTGTACAGCTCACTCTTCTTGCGCTTCAAGGGCATGTTCCACACTCGCCCTCAGCCAGAGGGCCGGACGAAAACGGAAGTACAGGCGGCGCAGCGTGGGCGGAGCAGTCGTCCCACACTTATCGTCGAGTCGCTGACGGATCGCGCCCCCGGCGCGCATGTGCTGCACTTCCACATGCAGCTTGCCCAGGTTGCCGATCTTCACCACGCCGCCGGGTCGGGCCAGTTCCTTTGCCCAGACTTCGGCGGCGACTTCCAGAACTTCGGCCACGTCGTAACGCTCAAGGTGGGGCAACCGCCGGGCAATGGCCTGCACACTTTGCCGGTGATTCATGGGTGGAATCCTCTTGCGTCCGACTGGTGCGACTTGCGGAGCAGAATCGCCGTTAGTGTGTTGCGTGGGCGGGACCGGTCCTGCCCACACGTGCGACAGGTGGTTACACCGTCGCACAGGTGCGGCACGCCGTGCGTGCTGCACCAGCCCTTCCGGCGTTTGAGGAACCAGCTAAGATTTAGCTGGCTTCTGACCCCCTGCGACCAGCTTGTGCCACCACGACACTGGCAGGGGGTCAGAGAGGGACGATGCGCCTCGACGCATCGTCCGGCAAAGTGCTTGGCGCTTTGCCAGGGAGCATGTCGCAGAGAAAGCCAGCCTTTGAGCATACATCTCACCATTTGGGCTTTCGCAGACGCTGCTCACGTAGCTTAGCGCTGCGGTCGTCCATCTCCTGTACGGCGGTTTCATTCCCATTCACCTGTGGTGCAGGCGCGGGCTGTGCCATCGCGCTCACCTGGCGGGGCAATTCGACCAGTACTCCGCGAATCCAGGCGACATCGGCCCGCAGTGCGGCCATATCCGCGTCGGAAACAGTCGTTTCCAGCTGGTAGCCAAGCGCCAGGCGCAGCAACTCGCGTATCGCGCCGCTGCGCGCCCCAACCGGGATGCTTTGCCACCACGCCAGCAAGTCGGCGTCGGTGTCGGTATAGGCCTTGAAGGCGATCATCCGGTGTTTCCGCTGCTTCATCGCCGCCTCGCGTCGCCACCCTGGTTTGACCGATAAAACCGGCGTGTCAAACTTGTCAAACCGCCGCGCCGCGTTCACGGACGCGCCATGAAGTATGCATAGTTCAGGTAGCCGCGCGCATTGGCAAGTTGCGCCTCGGGGATGATCTGCGCCTGCGGATACGCTTCACACACCACATCTGCCACGAGGTCAGCGCCGCCACCGGACAGGTAGATCACTTCGATGATCGTGCCGCGCTGCCACTTCTCAGACATGAGGTTGAGCGTCGCGCTGCGCAGCGGCGCGAGGGCCTGCTCGACGATGGCGCGGTAATCTACTGCCTGACCGTTGGCGTGGAATAGCCCGGTACGTAGTACTTCTTCCACGATGCGGAAAGGCATCTTCTCGCGGTAATCGCGCTCCAGAGCCGACGCGATGCGCTCCTGGGCCGTGTACACGCCACTCTCGACGCTGCCACTCTCCGAGTCCAGGAACTGCCCCTCGTCGTCGAGCGCCAGATCAACCGTGTACGTGCCGACGTCGCACACGCCGGTGAGCCGGAAGTTGTGCCTGCGGTTGATCTCGCCCGACTCGGTCAGCGTGGCGGAAAAGATGGTGCCGTAGGGCTGCGGCATGACCATCACGTCCGTCACGTTGGCGACCACCTCGGCAGTGTCGGTCTGGATGAGGTGCTGGCCGCACAAGGTCTCTTTCAGCTCATCGGCGTCGCGCATATGATCGACGGGCAAGCCGGTGGCGATGCGGATGTGGGCTAGATCGCGGTTGTGCGCATCCTGCAGAAGCTTGCCGATAGCCACTTTGGCCAACCGCAGCCGGAAGGCATTGCCCATCGTCGACTCGTTTGCGGTGCGTCCGCGCAGCCGTAGCAGCTCGCCGGTGGGCAGTTGCGCCAGCGCCAGATCGCCCACGAACCAGTCGCCCTCGTCGTCGCGGATCTGGTCGCCGGGGTAGCGCCGTGACATGTCCTCTTGCTGGAACTTCACCTCGCGGGCGTGGCCCATGACAGACGGGAACATCACGACCTGGTCCGAGGTCACGGCCTTGACCACGCCGTAGCCGATGTCCAGGCCGATGGTCAGCGCGCCGTTACGCTTAGGACTGCTCATGAAGCTTGCGCTCCTGCGGGCTATGCGGCTGGACCGGTGGCCGCGCGTTGCTGCTGAGGAATACGCCCAGCGCCTGCCGGATGAGCGCCCCGGCGCGACGGTAACGCAGCGACGGCACGAGGGCGCGGTAAATAGCCTCGTCGCGTGGGTCGGCCAGGTTCAGGGTGAACTCAATACGCTTAATCATGAGACCTCCCGCGATACGGGCTGGCTACGGGCAAGCGGGCGAAAAAAAGAGAGAAGCTCACGCGGCAACTTCTCCGGGCGGCGAGTCGGGTTTGTCTTCGAGTTGCGGCTTGTGCAGCTGACGGCGCTTTTCAGGTGGGAGCATCAGTTGGCCCAGGAGGCCTACGTTCGCCGCAATTGCGTCCTGCAGGCTGTCGTACTCCCACAGCTCGGGATCGCTGCCGGTTTGAAGGAGAATCGCGCGTTTGGGAGGTGATTCGGGTTTAGGCATAGCCGCTCGCTCGTTTGCTCGGATTACGCTTTTCTGCGCGACTGAGGGACCAAGAAATGAGACGCCGTGGAGCATCTCGATGTCATTCGCGCAAGTGCGCGAGTTGCGCGCACTGAGATATTATACAGGAAGATCGGGTTCGGGGTCAAGCGGATCGTGCTCGCGCTGTATAATCAGAGTGGGTTTCTGGGCGGGCATGTTATCCGAGAGATACGCAGATCATGGCTTCTTCAGCAGACACTCTTGGTCGCTTCATTGCCGACCTGATGGAAGTACGTGGGTACAACAACAGCACCCTTGCTACTGCGGCAAGTACGTCGGAGTCCGTGATTCGCAATCTACTCAAGCACGGAATAGACAAGCGAGCCAGGGACCCTGATCCCAGCACACTACGCCGTGTGGCCGACGCCCTCGAGGTCAATGCCCTCTACCTGTTCCGGCTGGCGGGCTACATTCCCCCGAAAGCCAACGTGAACTCCGCGCGTGCCGAATTCCTTGCCGATGCCTTTGATGAGCTGTCGCCAGAAAAGCAGGATGCAGTGATGGGCGTCCTTGAGGCCCTGAGTGAGGGAATTCTTCGTAAAGTATCTATCCATGGAATGCGGGAAGCACCGGGAAATCCGTTGGCGGGGCTTGATCTGGCATTTCCAGAGGCGCTACGAGAAATGGCCAACGAGCTCATTGCACAGCTTCAGATCACGAAACCAGTCCAGCTGGAGAGCGTCCAGAAGAACATCCGTCTGGGGTTGTATCGCTGGGGTGACCTGCCACAGGCGACTCGGGAGCGCATCAAGGCGCTGGCTCGACATAAGCTGGCGCTGAAGTACGATCCGACAATGGTGGATGAGGAGTGGCGGGGGTAAGGACCGGGCTGGCGTGACGATTCGCCGATATGTAAAGGACTTTTGTCACTAGGCAAGAACGACGTTCCGTGGTCTCTTTGGAGCATTGGGCGAGTGTCTCACGGTGTCAAGTATGGATGAGTACAGAGCGGTACTAGGATTGTGCCCACATGTGGCAGTCGAGTACTTTGACGATGGGGCTATCCTCCTGAACCTGCGTACACGGAGTGCTGTACAACTCGACGAAACTGGAGCGTGGTTGGTTCGGGCTCTGCGCGAGCCAACCCTTTACTCGGAGGTGTTGTTGAGTTATGGGGCGGACCATGAGACTTCGATCGGAGAGCTAGATCACGTATTCCATGGCTGGTGCACCGAACTGCTGAAACAGGGATTTCTGCAGATCCTCAAAGGCTCTCTTGCGGGGGTAGATACAATGAATTCGCGCTACGTACAGAACCCAGATGTGAATCTCCGTGAAGAGGACGAAGACGGTGCCTTGCTATACAATCCCGACACGGACCGCGTCCAACTTCTGAACTCCACAGGCCTCTTTATCTGGAAGCTGTGCAGCAACAGCCAAACTGCTGACTGTATCATTGCAGCAATGATTGAGGAATTCGAAGGTGCGTCTGAAGCTGAAATGCGCGCAGATACTGAAGAGTTTCTGGATCTGATGGTTGATAGTGGGTTCATTGGTATTGTGGAAGCGACCTCCCTGTGACCATACCCCAGGAAACATTCTCATGTCACGATCACTCCTTCCCATGCCAGAATCTGTGGATATTGCACTCACCGGACAATGCAATCTCCGTTGCCAGCACTGCTACTATGCAGATGAGATGACCGGACGGGCAGATCTTCCCACGGATGCCTGGCTCAGTTTCTTCGAAGAATTGCGCGATGCGGGAATAATGCGCGTCATTCTGACGGGAGGTGAGATCTTCACGCGCCGCGATATCTGGGCACTTCTTGATGGCGTTGTCGCGAATAAGATGCGATTTCAGATTCTGACCAACGCTACCTTGATCACTGAAAATGTGGCATCTAGATTGGCCACATACCGGAAACGACTGGATAGCATTCAGGTCTCCGTTGACGGTTCGCGGCCAGAGACGCATGATGCGCTTCGTGGCAAGGGTGCTTTCGAGCGGACGATGCGCGGTATTGATGCCCTGAAGAAGCTATCGCTGCCTTGGACAGTACGTGTGACGGTCAGCAAGTTGAACGTGGACGACTTGGAGGCAACACTCAACCTGCTCCATGGTGACCTCGGTTTAGTGCAATTCGGTGTTAACGAAGCGTACCCGATGGGTGCCGGCCACTGCAATCACGTGAACTTGGAGATGACCCGTGAGGAGCGCCGCCTGGCATTCCGAGTCATGCAGGAGTTTGACAAGAATCATCCCGGCGTTGCGCGTGGCGCGCTGTCAGGACCGCTAATCATAGCTGAGATGATTGAGCGCGTTAAGAGCGCGCATGCTGCTGGCGAGTACACGGACGGCCCTGCAGATGGATGCCTGACAGGTTGCGGAATCATGTGGCAGCGTTTGGCCGTGCTTCACGATGGAACCTACGTACCGTGTCACCAACTGCCGCACCTCCATCTTGGACGAATCGGACAAAGGCCATTCCGCGATGTCTGGCTTGGAGCTCCAGATTTGGTAGCGTTGCGAAAAAGACGTACTATCCCGCTAAATACTGACCCACGCTGCGTTGCCTGCCGGTACCAGTCGTACTGCACGGGGGGATGCCCTGGTGTTGCCTATGCCATAACCGGAAACGTGAATCTCGCTAATCCGCGAGATTGTTACCGTGCCTACGTAGGGGAGGATCCAGAATTTGCCTTCTGAGTCAGGGTTGCCTGAGGGTGTTCCCCCTTTACGCACCTACTACATGTATGTCACGGGCGAATGCAATCTCGCCTGTCGGCATTGTTGGATCACTCCAGCATTCATCCAGTCCAAGCGATCTTCTGGAGAACGCTCTTTACCATATGACCTGTTTGTCCAGGCCATTCGCGAGGGCGAACCACTGGGACTAACGCACGTAAAGTTCACCGGCGGTGAGCCATTAGTGCATCCAGACTTGGAAAAGATGCTCTTATATGTCACTGAGCGTGAACTCGGCATTACCATTGAAACCAATGGGACACTCATAACAGCCTCGTTCGCGCGCTTCATGCGCGAAGAAACCAACGTGCGAGCCTTGTCCGTTAGCTTGGATGGGGCAACGAGCTTGACACATGATTCAATGCGTGGTGTTCAAGGCAGCTTCGAATCAGCGAGAAGAGGAGTACAATTTCTCGTAGATGTAGGCTTCGCGCCACAAGTGATCATGAGCATCCACGAAGGCAACCTTGACGAAATCAGATCACTTGCTGAGTGGGCTTCTTCGGTGGGCTGCTCATCACTGAAGCTGAATATCATCCAGACTACTGGGCGCGGAAGCAAGATGGGCTCACGAATAACGGACATCTCCCGGCTCATCGAGATTGGGCGTTGGGTAACAGGTGCATTGCAGCCCAAGGTGAGCATCCCAATATACTACAGCTGGCCGCCGGCATTCGACCGCCTGGGGCAACTAACCAGTAATAGTGGGTGCACGAGCTGTAGCATATTTAACATCTTGGGAATCCTTCATACCGGTCAAGTGTCAATGTGTGGTATAGGAGTTCAGGTGCCCGAACTCCTGTATGGGCAGATCGGGCATGAAAGCGTTGCTGAAATCTGGGTTCACCACCCAACCCTGCTGCGCCTACGCGAGGACTTGCCACGAAGGTTGAACCGGGTATGCGGAGATTGTGTGTTGCGAGACACGTGCTTTGGTTTCTGCGTGGCCCTGAATTACCAAAGCTCCCAGGAGTTGACAGCACCTTTCTGGTTCTGCGAACTTGCAGACAAGGCCGGCCTGTTTCCAGAGTCGCGAAAGCGAGTACATAATCACCCGTCATCTCCTTCCATCAAATCGTAGCGCGTGCATGCATAACCACATCAGAAAAGGATCGTGCAATGGCCAAACGAAAGTACGTCAAGCCTCGCTCTAGCCTTCTAGATCGCACACTTGCAGTATCCATTGGCGGCTGTAATCAAGGCAACACGCCCGGTGCGTGCGGTTCAGGCTGGTATGCAGGCACGTGCTCTATGGGAAATGATCAGGGGCAGGGTACAGCTTGTGCCACAGAAGGTTTTGGTGCAAATCCTGGGTGCGCGACGGGCACGAGAGCAAACTAGCCCACATACCTATAGCTGGCAGTTTGAGCACTCAATACATGTCAAGTCCAGTATGCGAGGCGCACGTGGCTGTGGGTTCGTGTGCCATCGTCCTGCGTGCGTTCGACCAGGAAATGGGCAGTATCCTGTCCGAAGTCGCGCGCGCGTATGCTACTGCAGAAGCATCCTCTGCCAGGTATCCGGTCTGCACACTTGGCCTGATTGGACCTGTCTCCGCGGGAATGGGGTCGGGGTCGTGGAAGGAGTTGGGAGTTGCGTGGAGACGCGCACGCCACAGCCTGAAGTGCTCTTCCTATGACGCTCTACGCAATTGGCGAGATCTGTGCAGTTTCGGGGAACCGGTAGATCGCAGCATACTCCTTTTCAGGTCCATTAGTCATCAGCAACTTGACTACTACTGCCTTGTTCCTCTAGATACCCTTAGGCGCGCCTTTGACCCTGTTGCCTGGGTAATACATGCCGTGAAACTGCTCGCGGTGCTTCTTCACTCTGGAAACGGAGGTGGGGCTTTTCATGCATCCGGCGTTGCCCGTCACGGGTACGGTTATATGTTCTTAGGGCCCTCTGGTGCGGGGAAGAGCACTGCGGCGGAGTTGAGTCGCCATATGAGTGGTGAGGTCATTCATGACGATCAGATACTTGTGACTTGCGAAGGAGGGAAGTACTTAATCTCCCATCAATACTTGCCTCAGACCCACAGATTGCGCAACATATTCACACTTGTGCAGGCAGGTGAAAACAGATTAAGGAGACTCTCCACTCGCGAAGCGGCACTGACGCTGACGAACAGTGTGCTAGAATACT